>NZ_CAXTGZ010000592.1:0-3719 GCF_964243625.1 uncultured Caballeronia sp. | reverse complement strand
AGACGACCCGGTTGACCGGCTCGATGGGATCGGCGCGCTCGCCGAACGATGCGTTCGCGTCGTCGCCGGCCGTGCGCGTCGTCGCGCAACCGGTCGCGAGGGACGCCGCCAGTACGACGGCGCCCACCGCATCAGAAACCGGTGTCAGATTGAGGTCATCGCCGCGGATCATGATGATGTCCGCCTGCTTGCCCGGCGTAAGCGAGCCGATTTTATGATCAAGACCGTTTGCACGCGCACCGGCGAGCGTGGCGAATTCGAGCACGTCGCGCATCGACAGCGTGGCCGGTGCGTTCGCAATCTTCGAGTGGTTGCCGCCCATCCACGAACGGTAATAGGCGAACGCATGCCGCATCTGCGTGAACATATCGCCTGAGCACTTCGTTTCAGTGTCGCCGCTCAGGCTGGGTCGAATGCCGACCGCGAGCAGCTTATCGAGTGGAATATCACCGATGCCCTGTGCGTTCATTTCGCAGTGGACACCGAGCGAGGCGCTTACGCCGGCATCGGCCATCATCGCGATCTCGTCCGCGCCACAGAAACAGCAATGCACGAATGTCAGGTCGTCCCGCAACACGCCGGCCTCATGCATCTGCGCAACCGCTCTCACGGTGCCGTTGCGCGCATAGGCGCCCATATGGATGGTCGAGCGGACGCCGAGTTCGCGGGCAAGACGCAGATCGGATAGCCAGACGTCGCGACGCGCCATTTCGGGGCCGCGTGCCGCCATCGCCAGCGTGAGCAGTTGATCGTCAGACGAGAAGAACCGTTCCCGTAGGCGGCGAATGTCATTAGGGTGGCCGCGCTGGCTGTCGAACATCCACGAAGCACCGTCGACCAGCGGCCAGCCATGGGCGAACACACCGCGAATATTTGCCTCGTGCAAGCCCTTGATCGCCGCGTCCGAATGTTCCGGGCTGTTCTGCACGTGCGACCAGTCGAGCATGGTGGTGATGCCGCCGTCCAGCGCTGAGACCGCGCCGAGCAGCGTACCGACGTAGACGTCCTCCGGCCGGAACGCGGCACCTTTGGCGCCCAGCATTTCGGCGAAGTAGATCTGCGGATCGATATCAGCATAGCGATGACGCACGCAGGTTTGCCACGTGTGACGATGCGTATCGACAAAGCCCGGCAGCACGATCATGCCACTCGCGTCGACATGCTCGGCATCGGGAGCGTCAATGCGGGGCTCGACGGCAATGATAGCCTGCCCTTCGATCAGAACGTCACCGGTGGGCAAGTCGCCGATAGTCTCGTCCATACTCAGGACCCAGCCACCCGTGAGCAGAATTCGTTGTTTGTTCATGATGTCATCGCTTCAGCCATTTACCAATTTGCGCTTCGGCCTCGCCGACTCGCGCCAGATCGTTGCTAGCCCATGCAACGTAGCCATCGGGCCGCACCAACAGAGCTTTTACACCTTCCATCGATGCAGGAATGTGCGCGGCGCTCGCTTGCAATACCGTGACAGGCAATCCTTTCACGTCCAGTCCTGCGAACTGGCGACTGAAGCCCTCGAGGTCGAGCAACACGAGATGTCGGCAGCGAAGCGCTTCGGTCACTGAAACCCAACGGCCGTCGGGTAACACAAGATCGAAATCGGGGCAGCGTTGGCCGGTTAGTGAATGGCTATCCGCGTCGCGTGGGTAAGGCGCTTCAAGGCCGCACAGCTCGAGCACGAGCTTGCGTTGCACATCTGGCAGCGGCACGATGTGTTCCTGCATCCGGCGCTTGAGGGCCACCGCCTCCATGTCGAAATTGAACTGCAGCGCGCACTGCGCCTTCACGCTATCGAGCAGCGCGTGCATGACGGGCAGACGTTCTGCGTTGTAAGTGTCAAGTGTGGCCGGATCAGCCACACCGTTAATGACATTGGCGAGTTTCCAGCCCAGATTGAAGGCGTCCTGCAGACAGAAATTCATGCCGACACCGCTCGCCGGGTAATGAATGCGTGCGGATTCGCCAACCAGGAAAGCGCGACCTTGGCGCAAGCTCGGCACCGCACGCATCTGGTCATCAAAACGCGAGGCCCATCGATAGCCCTCGATGCCGTAATCCGTACCGTGCACATCCCGGATGCATTGCAGCGCTTCTTCAAGAGTGACGGGCTCGTCCTTCGGCGCGTGGCGTCGGTCGCGGTGCACGATATTGAACCGGGTAATCCCTTTGCCGAACGTATAGCCGCGTACCCACCCCATTTCGTTATCCATATTGATCCGGCCACCTGGCCATGGCGCCTTCAACTCGGCATCGAGCACGATGCCGCGGAACGTACCGGAGTGTCCCTCGAACGGCAGGCCGATTTTCGATCGTACGATGCTGCGGCCGCCGTCCGCACCAATCAGGTACTGCGCGCGCAGCGTCGAGATAACGCCCAAGGCATCGGCCACCTCGACCTCGACGCCCTCCGGATGCTGGCGGACATCCTGCACGTCAGCGCCGCGTTGCACCTGAACGCCCGTTTTAATCGCCCATTCCCACAGGACTTCTTCAGTCAAGTTCTGCGGCAGGCCCAACGTGAAACCGAAGCGCGTTTCCAGATACTTCCATTCGATCGGATGAAACCCCGCCCAGATATGGGACGGCCGGAACGGATAGTCGGCGATCTTGCGCGTTTTTTCGATGAACCTGTCGGCAATACCTCGGGCGTCGAACAGCTCCAGCACGCGTGGCAAGATCGTACCGGCGCGTGACTGAACACCCTCCGTACGGCGTTCCAGCACCAAAGTTTTCACACCTTCACCAGCTAGTTCCGCGGCTATTGTCAGGCCCGATGGACCGCCGCCAACCACTATCACGTCCCACTGCATCATCTTTCTCCATCCACTATGTGGTGAGGGATCCGTTGCCGCGATCCCTTCGCTCAAGCCGCGTCCCAGAGCCGGTGCGCGAAGCGCCGGTCCGGAACAACATCCGTGTCATCAGAAAAGGTGTGTCATCCCGACTTCGAGTTCGACCTGCCGGGATGTCGTCGCTAGCGCCTGGTTGCGCATTACCGCCAATTGGCCGCTACCGGCCAATTGCAGCACGCTGAGCATGTAGAGGCTCGTGCGTTTCGAAAGCGCATAGTCCAGGTGCGCATGAAGCTGGTTCCATTTGTAGGTCTCCAACCTGGTGTATGAATAGCCGCCGCCGATTCGCATTTGCGTGGTGAGATACTTGTAAGCGCCGACATCGATGGTCTGCGCTGTTTCCGACTGACCGGCCGCCGTCAGGTGCGTGTAGCTGTAGTTGCACATCACACGTACGGTGTCGCCCGAATAGGCCACGCCGACTGTCGTCGTGTTCTGGTTCTGGCTGACTGTTCGCGTTGGGTTTGCAGCGAAGTTGATGCCATACAACTGGCTTACGCCCAGTCTGGTGTAAGGCGCATATGGAACTCCATCGACCGATTCCCACACCAGCATCGTCTGGAACGGGCCACTTGTGAAACTGGCTTCAGCGCCAACCGTGCGTCCTGTGTTCGTTGTCGAACCCTGTTGCCCAAAACCGTACTGGGCGCCAAACTGGAGAGCGCCGCCGAATACAGGCGATTTGTACTTGATCAGGTTGTTTAGCGAATTGCCGACGGTCCGGTCCAGATTACCGGGATGGGTTGCCAAAAAAGATGTGTAGCGCTCGGACGTTAGCGGAACGAGGTCGGCAAGCAGGTCATACATCGACCCAAGTGTCAGCGTGCCTGCCTTGTTCGATTTCAGGCCGATGTAGCTTTCGAATGG
>NZ_CAXTGZ010000591.1:0-3719 GCF_964243625.1 uncultured Caballeronia sp. | reverse complement strand
TTTGGCGGTTTGTCCCGGTGCGATGAACGAAATCTGTTTTTTCATGAAGGAAAAGCCCCGTCAGTCATAGTGCAATGCATTCGAACCGTCCGTTTTAGCCGCTTGACTCATGACGGCGTTGCAGTTCAGGTTCTTGAGGTTCAGGTTCTTGAAGCAGGTTGTCGAAGAGCCTTTGGAACTAGATCAGGCCGTCGAATGGCAGGATATCCACGCTGTCTCCTGCATCGATATTTCCTGCGTCGTGCTTCAGGACAATGAAGCAATTGGCTTCGCTCATTGAACTCAGCACTCCCGAGCCTTGCGGCCCGGTTGTTACCACGCGCCAGCGCCCGGCTTTGTCGCGCTCTGCAATACCGCGCTGGAATTCCGTGCGGCCGGCACGTTTGGATAGCGGATTCGTGCTGATCGCCGATACCATCGGCAACGCGTGCCGCGCCGCGCCCGACATGGCGAGCAGCGCTTCCCGCACGATGAAATAGAACGTCGCCATGACCGCGACCGGGTTGCCGGGCAAGCCGAAGAACAACGCTGATTCGCCCTCGCCGGCACGCGCGCCCGACCATAGCCGACCGAACGCGAGTGGCCGGCCAGGGCGCATCGCGATTTTCCAGAATGCGACGTCGCCGAGTGTGTTCATCAGGTCGCGCGTGAAGTCGGCATCGCCCACTGACACGCCGCCGGAACTGATGACGACGTCGGCTTCGCGGGTCGCGCGTCGCAGGGCTTCTTCAAGCGATGCCCGGTCGTCGCGGACAATGCCCAGATCGACAGGCTCGACGTTCATCCGGCGCAGCATCGCGTAAAGCGTGTAGCGGTTGCTATCGTAGATGGAACCCGGTTCAAGCGTTTCGCCGACAGAGCGCAACTCGTCGCCGGTGGAAAAAAACGCGACGCGCAAACGGCGCTGCACGGTAACTTCAGCGATACCCAATGAAGCCAGCAACCCAATATCCGATGCCCGCACGATCCGTCCTGCACGCAACGCCGGTTGACCTTCTGCAAGATCTTCCCCCGCAAGGCGCCGGTTCACGCCGCGCCCGATTCCCGCCGTGCCGAACGCGACCATGTCTCCCGCGCGTTGCACGAGTTCCTGCGCAATCACCGTATCGCAGCCGGGCGGAAGCAGCGCGCCCGTCATGATCCGCACGCATTGGGCGGCAAGCGGGCGGCCTTCGAACGGTTGTCCAGCGAGCGCCTTCCCGGCAACGGTCAACTGAACCCGCCCTTCGAGACCGGCGTCCGCCAGCACTGCGCCATCGAAGGCGTAGCCGTCCATGGCGGAGTTATCGTGCGAGGGGACGTTGATGGGTGAAATCACGTCCTTGGCCAGCACACGATCCAGCGCATCGAAAAGACGCACGCGCTCGACTTCGACGGAGCCGCGCGGCAACGCCCACTGACGCACGATGTCTTGCGCCGCGCTGACGGGCAGCGCGTTCGGATCGTACTCGGCGACGCAGCTCGAAAAGTGCCTGGGTGTGTTCATCGATGGGTAAAACAGCGCGGAGTCGCGACGCAAAGCCCGCGGGTGGATGGATGAAGAGGCAGACGTGTTGAGATGCGCCGGTGTTTCCGCGACCTCTGGCAAGCCGGTGGCTCGCAGCAAACTGAAACGAACCGGCGCTTAGTTGCGCTCCAGGTCGGCTAGCTGCTGCAGATCGTTGACATTGTAAAACGCACGCTCGTCGGTGAAGGTCACTTCTACCGCCTTGTGGCGCGCGTACCACGCGCGAACTTTACGTTCGCCGGCGCGAATGTACGTGTCGAGATCGTCGGCCAGCGACGTTCTCAGGAGCGCGAACACGGGGTGCAGATGGCGATCGCCGCCCGAATCCGTGACAGTCGCGATGGCGATGTCCGCACTGTCGGCAACCAGTTTCTCCGACAGCCGGTCGGCCAGATGAGGATCGACGAAAGGTGCATCGCAGGGCGCGAACAGCACGAAGTCGGTCTGCGCCTCGTGCAACGCCGCCGACATGCCCGCGAGCGGGCCGGGGAAGTCGGGGAATGCATCGACGACGACCTTGGCCCGGAACGGCATTCCGAGCTGCGCATAGATTTCGAGGCTGCGATTTGCGCTGATGAGCATGGCGCCGCATTGTGGCGAAAGCCGGCGCAGCGCGTGCAGCGCAAGCGGTTCGAGATTCAGCGGCTGCAGGCCTTTATCCACGCCGCCCATGCGTGACCCGCGTCCACCGGCGAGTACCACGCCCGTGATGTCGTGCTTCGAAAGGGCATCCCGGGACGGCTCGGTCATGTCATCCGCCTATATACGACATTTCGACGCGCCGGGCGTCCGGGTCGGGGGCTGGCAGGGAATTGCTGCCGCGCAGCTCCGAGTAGCGGTCGGTGCGCGCTTCCCAGATCCGGGCTATGGCGGTGGCGACGGCTGCGTCACTCGCGCCGCTGCGAATCAGCGCGCGCAGATCGTGTCCGGACGTCGCGAAAAGGCACAAGTACAGCTTGCCTTCCGTCGATAACCTCGCCCGTGTGCACGTCCCGCAAAAGGCGCGGGTCACGCTGGAGATCACGCCGATCTCGCCGCTTCCGTCCCGGTAACCCCATCGTTGAGCGGTTTCTGCGTCGTTGTGGGCTTCGAGCGGTTGCAGCGGAAAATGCTCGGCAATGCGCGCAACGACATCCGCCGATGGCAGCACTTCGCTCATGTTCCAGCCATTCGACGCGCCCACGTCCATATATTCGATGAACCGCAGCACCGTGCCGCTGCCCTTGAAGTGGCGCGCCATCGGCACGATTTCCGCGTCATTCGTGCCGTGCTTGACGACCATGTTCACCTTCAGCGGTGCCAGGCCGACTGCATGCGCGGCTTCGATGCCATCGAGCACATCGGCGACGGCAAAATCCGCGTCGTTCATGCGGCGGAACAACGCGTCGTCGAGCGCGTCGAGGCTCACCGTGACACGGGTCAAACCCGCGTCCTTGAGCGACCTGGCTTTGCGGGCGAGGATAGAACCGTTGGTGGTGAGCGTAATGTCGAGCGGCCGGCCTTCGGGCGTACGCAAAAGCGCCAGCCGCTCAATCAGGAATTCGATGTTCTTTCGCAGCAGCGGTTCGCCGCCGGTCAGCCGAATTTTTTCCACCCCATGGGCGACAAACAGCCGCGCCAGCCGTTCGATTTCCTCGAAGGACAGCAGCGCGCTGTGCGGCAGGAATTCGTAGTTTTTATCGAAGACTTCGCGCGGCATGCAGTACACGCAACGGAAATTGCAACGATCGGTCACCGAGATGCGCAGATCGCGCAAGTCGCGTGACAGCTTGTCAGTAAGCAATCCGGTCGGCGTCGCCACGGCTCCCGGGAAGGCCGGGATCGCGGTGATATCGGTGACGGGAATGATGCGTCGGGACATGATCGTTTTATATCTCGCAAGCAGCAGCGGGGCTACTGTCAACTTTCAACGATCCATTTTAGCGGAAGGGCGGATCAGCAGTAGTCCGCCGCTGTGCTTTATGGGGTTTTTGCACGCGCAAAAATAAAAAAGCGCCACAGACCTGAGTCGTGTGGCGCTTTTATCGAAACGTCGGACGCTTATGCGTCCTTACCCGTTTCCACTTGCTGCATCGGCGCGGCGTCGAGCGGCGGCAGGCGCTTGCGCTCCCGCACGACGCGTGTCGGCGCTTCGACCTGATCCGCGGCTTCGCGCGCAGCGCGGAGCTTGTCGGCGTCGGTGTTCACCCAGACGAGACCCGCCGTATCCAGC
>NZ_CAXTGZ010000590.1:0-3723 GCF_964243625.1 uncultured Caballeronia sp. | reverse complement strand
CAGCAGCTTTTCGAACAGTAAAAGCAGCGGCAGCAGTTTCGGCAGGAAAAGCAGCTTCGGCAAAAGCGAAAGCGAAAGCGGAGGCGGAAGCCGTTCGAGCCTTTCGTCTGGAACGTCAAAAGCGGAGGCCATCGCAGCGAGCGTTGCCGTTGACAGCGAAAATGTATCGCCGGATGAAGCCGAGCCGGTGTACGAGCGGTCGAGCGACCGTGCGTTTCCGAAGAAACGCAGCGCGTTTGGCGGCGGGGGTTTAGGGCGGTCGTCTACTGCGAAGGCATCGACGGGCGAATCGGACGACGTCTACGAACGCTCCAGCGATAAAAAATTCGGAAACGGTGGTTCAAGCGGGCGCAAATCATCGTTCGGCGGGAAGGCGGCCACGAAACCTGCAGACGGCGAAGACATTTTCGAACGGTCGACCGAACGCGCGACAAGTCGCAGAAGCGGGTTTGCCAAGAAATCGACCGGGGGCAAATCCGATTCCGATGCAGCAGATCTGGCCAAACAGCAAACCGAAGCGAACGCCGCAGACGCAAACGATCGATTGAAGCAGGCCCGCGCCTTACTTGATCGAGCGGTTATTCAAACGCAGGCGGCATCTGCAAAAAACGCTGCTGCGGGTTCCAATCGAGCAGCCATCACGGGAGAGTTCGAACCCGCCGATCCTTTTGAGCCGTTCGAACAATGCGTTCCGGTCGCCAGCAGCGCGGCAAGCGTGCAAGCCCCAATCTCAGACGCCGACTCCGTCTACACCCGCCGGACCCCGGGCCGAGGCAAACCACCGGCAGCGGGTGACGCTAAAAGCAAACGCCCACAACTCTCGCTGCGCGGCAGAGCGCTCGGCTATCTATCCCGCCGCGAACACAGCCGCGCAGAGCTATCGCGCAAACTCACCCCGCACGTCACCGAAACCGACTCGCTGGAAACCCTGCTCGACGCCCTTGAGCGCGAAGGCTGGCTTTCAAACGAGCGATTCGTCGAGAGCGTGGTTCACCGGCGAGGCGCCAAGCTGGGCACAAGCCGGATCGTGAGCGAGTTGAAGCGAAATGGCATCGATGAAACACTCATCCAGGACGCAAACGCAGCGCTAAAAGACACCGAACTCACCCGCGCCCGCGACGTGTGGAGCAAGAAATACGGCGAGCTGCCAATCACCCCGGCCGACCGCGCCAAACAAGCGCGTTTCCTCGCCACCCGCGGTTTCACAAGCGGCGTGATCATGAAAGTCCTGAAAGCCAGCGACGACGATTTCAGCATCGAATAGCGCTCGTAACCGGCAAAACCAGCACAAGGCGGCCCTGAATCAGCAGTATCCGGCCTTCCGGCAACTGGGTCCGGCTCAAAATGCTCAGTATGGTAAAATCCGTATGTTTTCCCATCCGGCCTTTCTCCACACATGCCGCTTTCTCCGCCTGTTTCCCGTCAGTTGCGCCATCGCCGCGCGATTCGAATGGAAGCGTTTGAGCGTGACGATGGCTTGTGGGACATAGAGGCCTGCCTAACTGATGAAAAGCCGCGCGACGTCAAACTCGCGTCGGGCGTCCGGCCTCAAGGCCTGCCGATCCATGAACTCTGGCTGCGCATCACTATCGACCGCACGTTCGCTATCGTCGAAGCCGAAGCAGCTTCCGACTGGGCGCCGTATGGCCAGTTGTGTTCAGCGTCGAACCCGGCATATCGCGCGCTCATCGGCCTCAATCTCGTACAGAATTTCCGTCGTGAATCCAGCCGCCTGCTGGCCGGCACGACCGGTTGCACGCACCTCACCGAACTCTGCGCCGTCCTTCCCACCGCCGCCATCCAGGCTTTCGCGGGCGAAGTATGGAACACTGAAAAGGGCGGCTCGCCCGGACGGTCATCGGACAATTCGGGGGCGAACAGCACAGCAGCCGACACAGACAAACCGCCTTTCCAGCTCGGCCGTTGCAACGCTTTGCGTTTCGACGGCGACGCTGTCCGGCAACACTATCCACGCTGGTTCGGTCACGCGCCTAGAAACGCGCCGGACGGAACTGCACGCATCGTGGAAAAGGACAGTCCGAAAGACCGGGAGCGCACTTGAGCCAGCTCAGCGAATCCAGCGTGAGCAGGTTCACCAGAACTGGCCGACCACGAAATACCAGCAAGATCAGCAGAATCAGCATGAGTCCGGCGACGTTTGTCATCGCTGCCGGATAGATTGCTCGGCGTAAATCTTCGTATTCAACCATTCGAAGTTCAATCCAACTCTCAGACTGAAGGAATCACGCATGAAGATTCACGAGTACCAGGGAAAGGAAATCCTGCGGAAGTTCGGCGTCGCGGTCCCGCGCGGCAAGCCCGTGTTCTCGGTGGACGATGCGGTCAAGGCCGCTGAAGAGCTGGGCGGCCCGGTATGGGTCGTCAAGGCTCAGATTCACGCTGGCGGTCGTGGTAAGGGCGGCGGCGTGAAGGTTGCAAAGACGCTGGACCAGGTTCGCGAATATTCGAACCAGATCCTCGGCATGCAGCTCGTCACGCACCAGACCGGCCCTGAAGGCCAAAAGGTGAACCGCCTGCTGATCGAAGAAGGCGCGGACATCAAGAAGGAACTGTACATCGGCCTCGTGCTCGACCGTATCACGCAAAAAGTCGTGGTGATGGCTTCGAGCGAAGGCGGCATGGACATTGAAGAAGTCGCGGAAAAGACGCCGGAACTGTTGCACAAGTTCGCCGTCGAGCCGTCGACGGGTCTGCAGGACAAGGACGCCGACGATCTCTCGCGCAAGATCGGCATTCCGGAAGGATCGATCCCGCAAGCACGCGCCATCCTGCAAGGCCTGTACAAGGCATTCTGGGAAACGGACGCATCGCTCGCCGAAATCAACCCGCTGATCGTCACGGGCGACGGCAAGGTGATCGCACTCGACGCCAAGTTCAACTTCGACGCAAACGCGCTGTTCCGTCATCCGGACATCGTGGCGTATCGCGATATCGACGAAGAAGATCCGGCTGAAGTGGAAGCGTCGAAGTTCGATCTGGCCTACATCTCGCTCGATGGCAACATCGGCTGCCTGGTGAACGGTGCAGGTCTGGCAATGGCGACCATGGACACGATCAAGCTGTTCGGCGGCGAGCCCGCCAACTTCCTCGACGTGGGCGGCGGCGCCACGACCGAAAAGGTCACGGAAGCCTTCAAGATCATGTTGAAGAACCCGGGCCTGAAGGCGATCCTCGTGAACATCTTCGGCGGCATCATGCGCTGCGACGTGATCGCGGAAGGCGTGATCGAAGCGTCGAAGGCTGTGTCGCTGAAGGTTCCTCTGGTCGTGCGCATGAAGGGCACGAACGAAGATCTCGGCAAGAAGATGCTGGCGGATTCAGGCTTGCCGATCATCGCGGCCGACAGCATGGAAGAAGCTGCGCAGAAGGTCGTCGCGGCAGCCGAGGGCAAGTAAGGGCCAGGATTTTTCCGGCAATTACGAGCGTTCCACCAGACACGAAAGGCGGCGCTTATTCGCCTCGCCGCGGCTTGAAACAAGGCGCGCGGGTGAAAAGCGGCGCTGACGAACAGAGGTCACACCATGTCGATTCTGATCAACAAAGACACCAAGGTTATTACCCAGGGCATCACCGGTAAGACCGGCCAGTTCCACACCCGCGCTTGCCGCGAGTATGCGAACGGCCGTGAGGCATACGTTGCGGGCGTGAACCCGAAACGCGCGGGCGAAGATTTCGAAGGCATTCCTATTTACGCCAGCGTCG
>NZ_CAXTGZ010000589.1:0-3728 GCF_964243625.1 uncultured Caballeronia sp. | reverse complement strand
CGGACGTCTTCGCCGCGCTTGTGGTCGTGCGTGGCGGTCGTGAGCATGGCGTTCGGGAAGCGTTTGGCGCGCTCCTCATTGCCTTCGTGAAATTGCTCGACCGATAACGAAAACTCGCCCGGATCGGCACCGACTTCGTTGCGCGAGATAAGCCGGCCGTATCGGTAACACGCTGTGTCTTCGACGGCCTTCGCGGCCACCGGCGATGTCAGTTGTGAAAACAGGGTTTGCGCATTGCGTCGATGAGAACCGATCGAATTCGAGCCGGAATTCGAGCCGGAATTCGACCCGTTTATGCTCGCCGGCGCACTCTGAGATGCGCTGCCCGGACGCTCGCGTCCATGGCGGTCGAGCATACGTTCACGCGGCGGCTTTTCTTCGACGGGCTCTTCGCCCCCCGGGCCGCCGAGCCATTGCGCGACCTGATCGAGAATGCCGTGGTCTGCCGGCGCCAGCGCGGCCTTCGCGCCTTCGTAGGCCATCGAGAAAAAGCGTTCGTCTTCCGCGCTGCGTTGTCCGCTGACCGGATAAATCCGGTACACGGGGAAGTGCACGACGAGTTCGGACGTAACCCGCTTCAGCGATGAAAACGTGAAGTCGCGAGTGGCGGGCAAGTCGCGTGCGATCCGATGCAGTGCGCGGGCAACGCGGTCGAGTTCGGCGGAAAGGTTCTCGGCCAGGATCTTGCGACGCGCGGCTTCGGCTTCGACTGCGAAGTCGGCCGGACGTCCGGACAACTCGGCCCAGCTTTGTGCGAGGGGTTGAGCGCCGCGCGGATCGTGAAGCAGCGCGCCGACGTCGTTCATGAAATCGTAGCCGGTGGTGCCATCGATTTGCCAGTCGTCGCGCACGGGCTCGCCACGCGCGAGGATCTTCTCGACGACAAAATACGTGCGCGCTTGCCGCAGGTTCTCGGGACGCTGTTGCGCCAGCTCTTCCAGGCGATGGCGCAAGCGCTGGCAGTATTCGCGCGGCTCGGCGAGTCCATCGACGTGATCGATCCGCACGCCGTCTATCAGCCCCTCGGTGAACAAACGGAAGATCAGCGCGTGCGATGCGTCGAAGACCTCCGGGCGCTCCACGCGCATGCCGCCGAGCGTGGAGACATCGAAGAAACGGCGCCAGTTCACTTCATCTGCGGCTGTGCGCCACCATGCGAGCCGGTAATGCTGGCGTTCCAGCAGGCGATGCAGACGGTCGCGGCCCGTCACGTTGTCGCCGCAATGAGCGCGCACGGCGGTATCGATGGCCTTCTTGCCTTCCTCCGATGCCGCGAATTCCCTGAGCGCGGCACGTGCTTCGTCGGCGCGCGGCTGGTCGGCGGGTTGTGTCGAAAGGCCGGTGAAACGCTGTGCCATTTCCGGCGCGCTGTCCTGCAGGATCGCCGCGTAGTCGAGCGGGCTTACCGGGAACGTGTTGCTGTAGTACGTGACCTTGAAACGGCCGTCGTTGGCGTCGAAGGTCAGCTTGATCTTGTTACCCTTCAGTTCCTCGCCGTACGCGGCGCCCAGGAACGGCGCGAGGACCTTGCCGCGCAATGCAGGGTCGGGCGAGTGCCAGTCGACATCGAAATAACGCGAATGGGCGGCGTGACGGCCCCATTCGAGGATATCCATCCACCAGAGGTTTTCCGAGCCGCCCACGCCCATGTGATTCGGCACGACATCGACGATCACGCCCATGTCGTGTTCGCGCAGTTTTTCGACAAAGCGTTTCAGTCCTTCCTCGCCGCCGAGTTCAGGGTTCACGCGCGTGTAGTCGACGGTGTCGTAACCGTGCGTGGAACCGCTCGTGGCGGTGGTGATCGGCGATAAGTACGCGTGGCTGATCCCGAGCGACGCCATGTAGTCGACCTGGCGCGCGGCGTCGTCGAACGTGAAATCCTTGTGAAGCTGCAGGCGAAGCGTGGAGCGCGGGACGGTCATGGTCTTCAGTCAGTGGGTGATGCGTTATGCGCGGTGTCATGCGCGGCCGCCTTCGTATGGGCGGATTTCTGTCGGGCCTGGTCGACTGCAAGCAGACGGTCGACGAACGAGTCGTCATCGAACAGTTCGGATACGGGAACCGCCAGCCGCCGGCGCCAGTTCGGATGCTCGTCGATGGAACCGGGCAGGTTCGGCATCTCGGCGAGCGCGAGCAAGTCTTCCAGCGGATAGGTGACGAGCGGCGCGGGCGTGGAGGCCACGAACGCGAGCGCTTCGTCGACCGGCGCGGTCTGCGGTGAGATATCGGCGGGGACGTCGACATCCGGCGCGGCAACGCCGGCTTCCTGGAAAGCAGTCCATAGCAATTCGCGATCCTCGCCGCGTTCCGCCTGCGCCATTTCGACGGCGTCCTTGCCATCGGCGCGTACGGCGGTCTGGCCGATCTTCGAGCGCCAGACAATGTCCTCGCCGGTCCACCAGCCGGTGACGGTCGGCAGATCGTGCGTGGTCGTGGTCGCGGCGACGTCGTGATCCCAGTCGGCGGGTGCCTTGAAGCCCGGACCTTCTTCGGCGCGCTCGAACCACAGCACGCGAATACCGAGCAGACCATGTTCTTGCAACCGCTCGCGAAAACCCGGTGGCACGGTGCCGAGGTCTTCACCGATCACGATCGCCTTATGGCGCCACGATTCGAGCGCGATCAGGCGCAACAGGTCTTCGAGGGGGTATCGAAGGTAGGCGCCGTCCTTCGCGCTTTCGCCGTCGGGCACGAGCCACAAACGGCGCAGGCCGAGAATGTGATCGATACGAATCCCGCCTGCGAGCGTGAACGCGGCCCGCAACATGTCGATAAACGCCGTGAAGCCTTGCGTGCGCATGGCGCGCGGGGAGAACGTGGTCAGTCCCCACGATTGCCCCTTCTGGTTGAACAGATCGGGCGGCGCGCCGACGGACACGCCTTGCAGCATTTCATCGCGATACGACCACGCGTGACTGCCGGCGCTGTCACAACCCACGGCGAGATCCGCGATCAGGCCGATCGCCATGCCGGAGTCGCGCGCCACGTGTTGCGCGTGCGACAAACCCTTGGCCGCGAGCCATTGCGCAAAGAGGAAGAACTCGACCTCTTCCTTGTTTGCAGCTGCGAATTCGGCGACCGCATTGCTGCGTGGATTGTTGAGATCGCCGGACCAGTTGCGCCAGTGGCCTTCACCGGACTCCTTCAACTGCACGGCCTGCAGCGCTTCAAAACGCGCGTGATCTTCAAGCGCGCGTCCGCCATGTTTGACGAACTTCGCAAAGTCCTTGTGCAGCGAGTCGTTGCCAATCGTGCCGAACTGCGCAAACAGCGCACGCAGCACGGCGAGCTTCGCCGTCACCACGCGCGGCCAGTCGATCAGCTGCAGCGCTTCGAGTTCGGCGAATTCATCGGCGACGCCGGCCGTCTCGATCGCGGCCTGGGCTGCTTCGGCGCCCATTACTGCAGCCGGATCGATATGCGCGATGTTCAGGAACAGGCGCGACGACGGCGAATATGGGCTGAACTTGTTCGGCTCGGCGCTGAACATGGCGTGCATCGGACTGATCGCGACGGCGTGGGCGCCGCGTTTCGCGCTCTGTTCTGCAAGCGTGGCGAGCGCGGTGTAATCGCCAACGCCGCCATCGTGCTCGCGACGCAAGCCGTACACTTGCGCAGCCACGCCGAACACCGGCGGCGCGGGATTCGCGTCTTTGCCGAGCGCTTGCCACGCGTCATCGACGGTATAGCAACGTGCCGGGGCGACCGCGAGCGTGGTGCGCTGC
>NZ_CAXTGZ010000588.1:0-3742 GCF_964243625.1 uncultured Caballeronia sp. | reverse complement strand
ACGTTGAGCTGATGGCCTTCGAGCGAATAGTTGACGACTTCGCGCTGGTGAAACAGCCGGTTTTCCCAAAGATCGACGAGTTGTTCCTGGAAATGGCCGACCATTTCGTCGCGGAAAACATCGCCTAGACGGCTCAGCAACGTGGCTTTATCAGGCGCGCCGAACATGGTGAGCGTATGCTGGTTCACGTCGAGCACGTGGATTTCCTGCATGCATCGCTCGATGAACTCCGGATGCACGTTCGTAAAAGTGCGGAAGTCGACGATGCCCCTGTCGCGGATATCGTCGAGCAACGACTTCACCGTGCTGAAGTTTTCCACCCACAGCGACACCGGCGAGTGTTCGAACAGCCCGCGTGCGTACAGCTCGCTGAGAGCCGCCTTGCGGCGCACGTTTTCCAGCTCGGTGATGTCCTCCACCGTCACGAGCACACGGTCCCACGTTGCTTCGTGACCCGGAAGGATGACCGCCTTGAGCAACACGTCCAGGCGTTTTCCATCGAGCGCGTAGTTCACGGTCTTGCTCACGAACTGCGCCTTGCCCGACCAGAGTTGCTCCAGTTCGTCAGCGTGGGTGAGCAGCATGTCATCGCGAAACACCGCGCCCAGATTGTCCACGAGGTGGCTCAGGTCTCTCGCGCCGAAGAGCGTCAGCGTGCGCCGGTTGACCTTGATCACGCGGATGCGCGACGAGCATTCGGCAATCCGGGCGGTATCGGCGCGCAGGAAAGAACGCAGGTCGACAATACCGTCCGCGCGCCAGCCCTCGAACACTTCGCGCACCGCGCTGAAATCCTCGAGCCACAGCGAGACCGGCGCGAGTTCGAACATATCGGCGTCGTCCGCGGGCTGGCTCGGCGATGCAGTCACGCTGTGCAATGCGCGTCCCAAGGTGTTCGGCATGTCCATCCTTTCAGATTCGTGCTTGAAATGATCCGGTTTGCGCCATTTTATGCGCAGACATCTCAAAAATAAGCTGAATGCCAAAAGTCCGGGTGTGGCTGCAACACTTTTGCGCGATTCCACGTGCCTCAGGCATGTTTGCTGCGCGCAGGCATGTCATCCAACCGTCAAGGAGGCAATGTCCCATGGCTGATTTTCGTATCTGGTCCGATGAGTTCGCGGCCAACGGTTATCTTTCGAAGACGCATGAATTCGACCAGCAGTCATTTGGCGTCGACGGTGAAAACCTGTCCCCCGCGTTGCAATGGGAAGGCGTGCCGCCTGAAGCCGAAAGCCTTGCGCTTACCGTCTACGACCCCGACGCGCCCACCGGCAGCGGCTTCTGGCATTGGGTCGTGGTGAACATTCCGGCAGACACGCACTCGCTGCCGCAAAACGCAGGCAAGGCCGACGGCAGCCTGTTGCCGGCCGGCGCGCTGCAACTGCGCAACGACTACGGCACGGTCGGATTCGGTGGCACGGCGCCGCCGCGTGGGGACAAGGCGCATCGATACATCTTCCGGATTCACGCGCTGAAGGCCGCTCACCTTCCCGTCGAAGCCTCGACGACAAATGCCGTTGCGCGTTTCATGACGCATCTGAACGAGATCGATTCGGCGACGTACACCGGGCTTTATGAGCTGAAGTAGGGTTCCGCTCCCTGCGGCGGCTGTACCTGCCGCCGCAGTGGAAGTAAACCACTTGAAAGGCGCACGCCTTAAACTGCGCGGCTCCTCTCCTTTTCCCCATCGATGGACGCAGAACAAGGCCTTCCGTACCCCCAGCGCTATTGGGCCATCCTGGTCGTTGCGCTCGGCATCACGCTCGCAGTGCTCGACGGCGCCATCGCGAACGTCGCGCTTCCCACCATTGCACGCAACCTGAATTCGAGTCCCGCCGACTCCATTTGGGTCGTCAACGCCTATCAGCTCGCAATCACCGTTTCATTGTTGCCGCTGGCGTCTTTAGGCGACCGGATCGGTTATCGGCGCGTTTATATGGCCGGACTGGCGCTGTTCACGCTGGCATCGTTTGGCTGCGCGCTGTCCGGGTCGCTGACCTCGCTGGCGGTCGCCCGCGTGATCCAGGGCTTCGGCGCTGCAGGCATCATGAGTGTCAACACCGCGCTCGTGCGCATGATCTACCCGCCGGAGCATCTGGGTCGCGGTGTCAGCATCAACGCGTCGGTGGTGGCTGTATCGGCGGTAATCGGGCCGACTGTCGCATCCGGCGTGCTCGCCATTGCCCCATGGCCGTGGCTGTTTGCGATCAACGTGCCAATCGGTGTCGCGGCGCTGTTCGTGGGCTGGAAAGCATTGCCACGCACGCCGGGGCATCGCCGGCCGTACGACTATCTCAGCGCGTTGATGAACGCGGCGGTGTTCGGCCTCGCGATTACCGCTGTCGATGGCCTGGGCCACGGCGAACATCGTCCGTACGTAATTGCGGAGTTTGTCGTGGCGGGCGTGATTGGATACTTCTTCGTGCGCCGGCAATTGACGCAGACGGCGCCGCTGCTACCCGTCGATCTGCTGCGGATTCCTGTTTTTGCGCTATCGATCGCGACATCGTTCTGTTCGTTCACCGCACAAATGCTGACGTTCGTCTCGCTGCCGTTTTTGCTGCAGAATACGCTCGGCATGACGCAGGTCGAGACCGGCTTTCTCATGACGCCTTGGCCCATGGTGATCGTGTTCATCGCGCCGCTTGCGGGGATGCTTTCCGACCGGTATTCGGCCGGCGTACTCGGCGGCATCGGGCTTGCGCTTTTGAGCGCCGGATTGCTGCTGCTTGCAACTACGGGCGCGCATCCCGCCCCGTTTGATATCGCATGGCGCATGGCGCTTTGCGGCCTCGGCTTCGGTCTGTTCCAGTCGCCCAACAACCGGCAGATGTTGTCATCCGCGCCGCGCAACCGCAGCGGCGGCGCAAGCGGCATGCTCGGCACCGCGCGGCTCTCCGGCCAGACACTGGGCGCGGCGCTGGTCGCGCTCATTTTCGGTATCGCGCCGCAACACGGCGCAACGATTACGCTGATTGTTGCCGCCTGTTTTGCAGCCGCCGCGGCACTGGTCAGCCTGTTGCGGATTTCACGCAGCAAGACGCCGGCAACGGCCTGAGCGCCGCCTTTCGCTTTCAGTCCCTGGGCACACCCTTTGCTGCTTCGATGAACGTGGTTCCCTCATCGGGACCGGTTCATCAATGCACTATAGGAGCTTATGCATGGCTGATTCCCTGAACGGCTACAAGGTCGCGATCCTCGCGGTCGACGGATTCGAGCAAGCCGAACTCGTGGAGCCGCAAAAGGCGTTGAAAGCTGCCGGCGCGCGAGTCGATGTGATCTCACAAAAGCTGGGGCAAATTCAGGGTTTCGTCCACACTGACATGGGCGACAAGGTGGACGTGGACGTTACGTTCGATCAGGCCCAACCCGCCGAGTATGACGCGCTCGTTCTGCCGGGCGGCGTGGTGAACGGCGACGCAATCCGCGTTGATGCCAAAGCCCAGAGTATCGTGAAGCAATTCGACAAGGCTGGAAAACCCATTGCCGTGATCTGTCATGGCGGATGGCTGCCGATCTCGTCGGGCATCGTTGCGGGACGCACGTTGACAAGCTGGCCGACGTTGCAGGATGACATCCGCAATGCAGGCGGCACGTGGGTGGACGAAGAGGTTCATCGCGATGGCAACCTGATTACGAGCCGCAAGCCGGACGACATTCCCGCGTTCAACAAGGTCATCATCGAAGCGCTTGGCGAACGCGAAAGAGTGGCTTGAGTTCGTCCCGTCATGGAGATGCG
>NZ_CAXTGZ010000587.1:0-3746 GCF_964243625.1 uncultured Caballeronia sp. | reverse complement strand
CACGCATATCTTCTCTTCTTATGTCGGCAGCACGGGCGATTTCGAGTCGGCTTTGATATGGCATGAACGGTAGCACACCACGCGAAGCCACGACGGCACTCAGCCATCTAGTGGCTTCTGCTTCCTACCGTCAACCTAGCCGGTCCATCGCCTTACATTGAGAACACCGAAGCGCCCAACTGCGTCTCCTCCGGAGCGTAATTAACCGCTGCCGCGGCGCCATGACATTGGGCAGCTATGCCGTGACGGCAACGGCCAGAGTTCGATAAAACCCGTTCAAGACGTGCTGCGGATTACGTACCGCGCGTCATTTCCGGCGTCACCACCCGATTCCCGCTGTGCGCGGCTGCCCACCCACGGCGGATCGGATTGCGTTCTTCCGCACTAATATGCCCCGCGTTGCGCTGGATCGCGTTTTTCGCGGTGTTCGCCATAGGCCTTCACCTGCTTGATCTCACCGGGATGCTGCGGTTGATTCACTACCCACGCGAGCTGTGTGTGCCAATGTGCAAACACCGCCACCAGCTTCGCTTGTGCTGCACGTTGTAGCCTACCCGCGCGCGCGCCGGCGTCGATATACGAGCCAGACACTTGATTGGCGGACGCGCCGTTGTGAGTGCTCAACACTTTGTCGGTCGGTTGTCTTAGCTCATCGGCCAAAGAGCGATCTGCCAGCAAAAATGTGTGTTCAGAAAAGCCGCCGGATCTCACACCTTGACACTACCTTGGCTTCGCGACCGCGCTACTAAAAAACCAGCTTAACAAGCGCCGGTCTTTACGGTTTCCTGATCGGTGTCTTCCCGCCTTGCCGGCTTGCCAAGCGCACTTGCAGCACCAGCGCCTTCAGGCCTCTCGCGCGACTAAAAAACCTCCGATACATATCCAAAGGGTCAATCCCGGCTTGACTTCAAAAAAATGGCTATCTAGAATCGGCAACATGTTATCGATATGCACTAATTGGTGTCGTTAAAAGGCAGTGCGTTAGTGTGCGGGTCGCAACCAAATCATCAAGCGAGCGGGTGAAGGCCAATGGAATCCTCTGTGCAGAAGTCAGTGACGTCGGATGGCAAGCGAATCCGTGACCAGGTGAGCGAGCAAGAGTGGCGCGTTCGGGTAGAGCTCGCTGCAGCCTACCGGCTCTCGGAATACTACGGTCTCACGGAGTTGACCGCGAACCATATCTCCTGCTGTGTGCCGGGCGAAGAGGGGCACTTTCTAATCAACCCCTATGGAATGCTGTACGACGAGGTCACTGCCTCCAGCCTGATCAAGATCGACCTCGAAGGCAACGTCGTATTGAGCACTGGTGAGTATGGCGTGAACAAGGCCGGCTTCGTGATTCACGCGGCCGTGCACGCGGCGAGAAAGGAGGCCTTCTGCGTGGCCCACACGCACACAGCCGCAGGCATGGCAGTGTCAGCCCTCGAATGCGGGCTTCTGCCCATTAGCCAAACCTCCATGCGGTTCTATCATGTCGCCTACCACGACTTTGACGGCATGGCCGAAGATTACTCGATCGGCCAGAGGATCGCCGAGGATCTGGGCGAGCACAACTACATGATCCTGCGTAACCACGGGCTGCTCGCCTGCGGCCCGACTGTAGGAGACACGTTCCACGCGATCTGGCGAATGGAGCGTGCGTGCCAGACCCAGATCATGGCGCTTTCATGCGGCACCCCGATAACCACACCCGATCCAAAATTCTGCGAAAGCGTCTATCAAAAGCTCCACCAAAGTCCCAAAGAGAAAAAAGCAGGTGAAGCGCAGTACGTCTCTCCATGGTCCGCACTCATGCGCAAGATGGAAAAACTCGATCCGTCTTTCGCAGACTGATTGTTGCCCCAGCATCGCCGATATGGAAAAGGGCACAAGCCCAGACGATTGAACAGGCACAGTTTGACGGTATGTCGGGGCTAAACCAAGACAACCGACTGCATAAGATTACGCAAGGAATCATTCGAGACGATGTGGCGTTTTCACTCTGACTAAGTCGTACCAGAGAACTAGGCAGGGTCCAAACCGCGCGGGCAGCAAATAAACGAAGGGTCCGCTTTTACTGCTTATTTCGGCGGCTGATATTGGGATGTCTGATATATGAGTAACTTTCTTTTGCGTCGAGTAACGACGTTGATATTTCTCCTGCTTGGTGTATCCGCGCTCGGGTTTGCGATCCTGCAACTAGCGCCTGGAGGGCCTCTATCCTTGCTTGCTCAAACCGGACAGATGTCCCAGGAAGACCTGAATCGCCTCGCAGTTCAAATGGGGCTTAACGACCCAATGCCAATGCAGTATCTTCGCTGGTTGACCCATATGCTTGAGGGTGATTGGGGACGATCGTACCGCGACCAGCTTCCTGTTCTCGAGATCATCGGGTCGCGCATCGGGGCGACTTTGCTGTTGATGGTTACCTCAACCATCATCGCAGTGTCACTCGGAGTGTGGGTCGGCGTGATGAGTGGTGTCCGGCGCGGCGGCAAGTTCGATACAGCCACGTCCGTAACGCTCGTTGCGTTGGTATCGGTCCCGACATTCTGGCTCGGACTGGTCGTAATCTACATTTTCTCCGTCAAGCTTCAATGGTTGCCAGCGGGCAATCGGCAGACCCCGGGAGACGGTTCCTTTCTCGACATTGCGCGCCATCTGGTGCTCCCCGCCCTCGTGCTAGCCATGGTCAATGTCACTGTCTGGAGCCGCTACATGCGGGCATCCGTCATTGGCGCAATATCGCAGGACTACGTCCGCACTGCACGTGCCAAGGGACTTTCTGAATTTCAGGTTCTATGGCGCCACGTTATCCCGAACTCAGCGTTGCCGATGATTTCCATCGCCGGTATGCAGTTGCCGGCTCAGTTGGGAGGCGCCTTGGTAACCGAGACTGTATTCACCTGGCCAGGCATGGGACGGCTTTTCATGGACTCACTCAATTACCGCGACTATCCGGTGGTGCTTGGCATTTTGATGTTTACCGCTGTTCTCACGCTGCTCGGAAGCCTGCTTGCCGACATCTGCTACGCGATTGCCGATCCGCGCGTTCGCCCAACTTAAGAACTGTGAGTGCCTCATGAAAGTCACCATTTTTTCAGGCTTACGCACGGGTAAGCACGCCCCAAAATCCGCAAGTGGATACAAGAAAAAGACCCTTGCCCGATACGCCGCAATCTTCATCGTTTTGATGATTCTTACCTGCGCAATCGGTCCGCTACTGTTGCCTTTCACCGACACCCAGATCGACATTCTGAGTCGACTGCAAGGCCCGGCGTGCTGCACTCATTTCGCCGGCACAGACGAACTCGGCCGCGACATGGTCGCTCGACTGCTATCAGCCGGGCGGATCTCGCTGTCAATCGGCGTCGCTGCGATGGCGATGAGCGTCGTTATCGGCGTAACACTTGGACTCATCGCCGGCTTCTATGGCGGGGGGATTGGCAGCGCGATCATGCGCTTCGTCGATGTGGCATTGTGTTTCCCGAATGTGTTTCTCATGCTCACTCTGTCGGCATTGCTCACACCCAACGTGATAGCGCTAATCGCCCTTATCGCGTGCACGTCCTGGATGGAAATCGCGCGCGTTGTTCAGGCTCAGGTCTCGTCGCTTCGAAACGCCGAGTTTGTGTTGGCGTCGAGAGCCGTCGGGTGCAAGGACCGTCACATCCTCTCCAAGGTGCTTCTGCCCAATACTGTTCCAACAATTCTCGTCGCGGCGATCCTGAATGTGGCTCATGCGATTCTTGCGGAAAGCTACGTCA
>NZ_CAXTGZ010000586.1:0-3748 GCF_964243625.1 uncultured Caballeronia sp. | reverse complement strand
AGCACCGCCGCATCCCCGCTCGCCGTCTGAATGCCGGTGCCAGCCAGGGCCGCAAGAGCCCGAACGCCAGCGACGCGGCGGTCGCACCGGCAACCGCCAGGACCACGGTCGGAACAAGCAGGAAGGCAAGGCGTGACCGACCCGGCGCGGCAATCACGTCTCCGGCGTCCTCACCGTAAGATCGCCGTGTCCCGACTTCAGGAACGCCGCGATCTCTGCTTCGTGCACGCGGCCGAGACCCGCGCCGGGGTCGCCGGTGAGGTTCGGTGCGAACCAGTGATCGTTGGTCCCGCCCGTCAGATATAACCGCGACGACTCCGTATAGCCGCGTTCCTCGTAAGCAGGACCGCGAGGCGTATGACACGCGCCGCAATGTCCTAGCGATTGCACGAGATACGCGCCACGGTTCCATTGCGCGTCGTGGTCCGTGCGAACGGCATAGAGTCCCTTCGGTGCAAAAGCGAAGTTCCAGAACGCAAGGGCCCAGCGTTGATTGAACGGGAACGGGAGGCGCGTGGGCGCTGCAGCCTTTGCGACGGGCTGAACGCCATGCAGGAAATACGCGTAGAGGGCGTGCATGTCGTCGTCATCGATCTTCGAGAACGAGGGATACGGCATCGCCGGATAAAGATGCTTGCCGCCGCGCGCCACGCCCTCACGCAAGGTCCGCGCGAAGTCGTCATAGGTGTACTCGCCGATTCCGTATTGTTTGTCGGGCGTGATGTTGCTGCTGACTATAGTTCCGAATGGCGACGCCATGCCGAGGCCGCCCGCGAACGGCGCGCCGCCTTTCGGTGCGGTATGGCAACCGGCGCAATCGCCTGCCTTCGCCAGATACTCGCCGCGCGCAATCAAGGGCTGATCGGCGGTCTGGCCGCACGCCTGTCTTGCAAACGAAAGCAGGCACGTGACGATGACGAGGGCGGATCTCATCGGGTTCACCATGGCTTGCACGGCGAGACGATCAGCGCTGCCATCGCCGTCACGATCAGGCCGAGCACGAACATCGGACTGGCGAGCATTGCGACGCGATAAACAAAGCGTGCGGCCCTGCGATCCGGATTCGGCTCCTTGCCCTCGCCGGTTGATCGCCACCCGCGCCAAGCGGCGGCAAGGCCACCCAGCGCGACAGCCAGCGCCACCAGGCTCACCGCGCCGATGTACGCGTGCAAAGCGGGCATCTTCGAATGCGGCAACGGGTCTTGCGCGGGATAACACGACTGCGCGGCAAGCGCCTCGCAAACGCAAATCTGCACGATCCATGCGAGCGGTGCGCCGAGCAGCGCGTAGACCTGCTGCATGGCGTGGAGAAGGGGCAGTCGAGGTGCCGTCACGGCGTATCTCCTAGAGCACGTAAGGGCTGATGTACAGCGTGGTGAAGATGAAGAGCCAGACGATATCGACGAAATGCCAGTACATCCCGCCGATGGTCAGCACGGTGTGACGCCGGTCATCGAAAAAACCGAGCGCGGTCCAGGCGAGCAGCACGGCAAGCACGATCAGACCGGCCACCACGTGCAACATATGAAAGCCCGTGATGGTGAAGTAAAGCGAGCCGTACAAATGCGATGCGGGTCCATAAGGATGGTCGTGCCACTCCTTCAACTGCACGCCCACGAAGAGCACGCCCAGCACGATCGCGATGCTCATCCAGATCACCGCAAGACGACGCCGTTCACGTTTCACAGCGTGCTCGCACAACACTACAAACACGCTGCTGGTCAGCAGCACGGCGGTATTGAAGAGCGCCGGGCCCATCTTCGGCAGGCCGTCGGGTGGCCACTTGCCGCCGCCTTGCGAGAACAGATACAGGTAACTGAAGATCAGGTAGCCGAACAACGCCGCTTCCGTGGCGATCAGCATCCACATGCCCCACCATCCGCCCGAATGCCTTCCTGACGTGCCGATGGGCAGCGGACGGTCGGCATTCACGGCGTGGTCGGTGATATCAGCCAAGTGCGCCTCCTTGCGGTTCGCGTTGCATGAGCGCACGTTCGGGCCACATCCATGCCACGAGTGAAGCGGCGAAACCTGCCAGCATGACGAGTGCAAGCCACCAGATGTGCAGCAGCATGGCGGCGAACATCAGCGTGGAGGCGAGGCCCAGAAAGAAGGGCGCGTAGGAGTCGCCGGGCATCTTCAGGATGGCGTCGGGGCGGCCGTCGAGCGCGCGGGTCGCGAGCGCCTCGCGGCCGTGATCGAGGATCATGCCTTCGTCGAGTTGACTACGGCGTGCTGTCGGATTCTCCTGTCCCAGGCGGTCTTCCCATAAGGGGTGACCGCTCTCCACCACAGGTATGGTCGCGAAGTTGTAGGGCGGTGGCGGCGACGAGACCGACCACTCGAGCGTGGGCGCATCCCAAGGATTTTTTCCGGCCACAGGTCCGCGCTTATAGCTCCAGACAAGATCGCAGAGAAACATCAGCACGCCTGCCGCGAACACGAACGAGCCAATGGACGTCACCATGTTCACCGTGTTCCACCCCATGTCGCCGGAGTAGGTATAGATGCGGCGCGGCATGCCGAGAAGTCCTGCAATGTGCATCGGGAAGAAGCCGAGATTGAAGCCGATGAACATCACCCAGAACGTGATCTTGCCGAACCGTTCGCTCATCATCCGGCCGGTGAACTTGGGAAACCAGAACACCACGCCGCCGATCACCGGAAACACGTTGATGCCGAGCAGCACGTAATGCAGATGCGCGACGACGAAATAGGTATCGTTGAGTTGCCAGTCGAGCGGCACCGCTGCCGTCATCACGCCCGATACACCGCCGATCACGAACAGCAGCACAAAGCCGGCGAAGTAGAGGAACGGAACCTTGAACACGGGACGTCCAGTCCAGATCGTCGCGATCCACGCGAAGGTCGCGACCGCGCTCGGGATCGCAATGACCATGCTCGCGGAGCCGAAGAACGCGAGCGCCAGCGCCGGAATACCCGTTGCAAACATGTGATGGATCCACACGATAAAACCAACCACCATGGTTGCAACGGTCGACAACGCCACGGGCGTATAACCGACCAGCCGGCGACGGCAGAAGACGGGCAACGCATCGGAGACGATACCCATTGCGGGGAGCACGATTGCGTACACCCACGGATGCGCGAACATCCAGAACAGATGCTGCCAGAGCAAGGGGCGGCCGCCGTTGAGGACATCGAAGAAGTGCGTGCCGAACTGACGGTCGAGCCACAGCAGGAAAAACGCGAGGCTGACCGCGGGCACTGCCAGCAGGTTGCCGCCGGACGCAGTCAGCGTGCCCCATACGAGCACCGGCACGCGATCGATCGACATGCCCGGCGCACGCATGCGGATCAGCGTGACGACGAAATTCGCGGAACCCACCGTGGTCGATGCCCCGAGCAGCACCATGCCGAGCGCATAGATATCGATGTTCGGACCCGTGTTGTATTCGAGTCCTGACAGCGGCACATAGTTGAACCATCCGGCGTTCGGCGCTTGCCCGAACGGGAAACTCGAATAGAGAAAGATGCCCGCGAACAGGAATAACCAGTATGAAAGCGCATTCAGGCGCGGGAATGCCATGTCGCGCGCACCGAGGATCAGCGGCCACAGATAGTTCGAAAACCCCGAGAGCACGGGCAGGGCGTAGAGGAAGATCATCGTCACGCCGTGCATGGTGAAGAGCTGGCTGTACTGCTCGGGCGTGAGCACTGTTGCGTCGGGGCGCGCGAGTTGCACGCGCATGATCAACGCTTCCACGCCGCCCATCAGCAGGAAGAT
>NZ_CAXTGZ010000585.1:0-3749 GCF_964243625.1 uncultured Caballeronia sp. | reverse complement strand
AGTCCATGGCCGAACGGTCCCGGACGCCGGCCTAACGTCGAGCGGAAGCGATCAACGGGAACGGGACGTAAGAGATGCACGGACAAGATAGCTTCATCTGATCGACGTTCACGGTGTCGAAGCAAAATGGTACCACTTGATTTACGCACGGTAAGCAAGTAGTAGCAAGCTAACGCGACCTGAACAAATATCGGCGAAGCAAGGTGGCGTGCGTGTTTGTGGCATCGGCCGCTGAAAAGCTATTCTAGTGTGCAGTTTTCCGCAAAACTACCCGGTTCTTTTGCACTTTAGTCTGTACCTAAGTCTTACTTTCAAACAACCGAATTCCGATGTTATTTTGGCGTTGTTAGCCTTCGTTTGCCAAAATAATGAATAGTTAGGGGCTTGATCAGGATTTGATTCGCGCCGATGGTGTTGATACGTTGATAACAGTGAACTAGTCGTTCGCCCTGGAACTAGTACGCGTTGTGACAAAACAATCACGTAGATAATAAAATTTTGGATAACTACTTGAACTGCCGCCGTGGCGGTCGACCTAGTGGATCTGGTACTGGCATCCTCATTATGTGAGCCACTTTTAATCAAACATGAGCGGACAAAGGCGCAGCTTCGCGGAATGCAACTGGAGTGCCAATGGAAGCGGGGCGGTGTTGCTAGCGCGAAATGACTTTCTAATTTAACCCTTCAAGGACTGCACGATGAGATATTCTAGATCGACTTTAGCTACTGTCTTTGCAATTTGCGCAGCAGGCTCGGCTCAAGCGCAAAACTCGGTCACTCTTTACGGAGTAGTTGATAATAGCTTGGGCTATGTTCATAATGAGAGTGGTAATTCGAACTTGGTTGGCATGACAGGCGCCGAGTTACAGGGAGATCGCTGGGGCTTGAAAGGCGAGGAAGACTTGGGCGGAGGCATTAAGGCTATGTTCAAGTTAGAAAATGGTTTTAACGTAACGAACGGTCAGCTAGGTCAAGGTGGTCGAGAATTTGGGCGTTAGGCTTACGTCGGCTTAAGCGGGAACCAGTGGGGTACCGTTACCTTGGGCCGGCAATATAATCCTTTGGTTGACCTTGTTCAAGGATTTACTGAAGACAATTATTTCGCTTCAGTTGCAGGCACCCCAGGTGACGTTGATAACTATGACAATAGTCTTCGCGTATCCAACGCAGTCAAATATCTGTCGCCAAATTATGCAGGCCTGCAGTTCGAAGGTCTTTACGCTTTCAGCAATTTAGCGGGGGCCACAGGTCAAGGGCAAACTTATTCTGGCGCGGCTTCTTATTCAAACGGCCCTCTTGGTCTGGCAGCCGGTTATTTCCATGCTAGCAATCCTAGCAGCGGCCGTGGCACCGGAGTAAATGCAAACTGGAATAGCCCTTCATCAGATTCGTTGTTTGACGGGCCGATCAATAGCGCCTATGTCTCGGCACATTCTATCGCCATCGCCCGTGCGGCGGTGCAATACACAATCGGTCCCGTGAGCTTTGGCACCTCATACAGTAATGCTCAATACAAACCGGATGGCTTCTCAGCATTTACCCGGACTGAGAAATATAACATCGGCAGCGTGTTTTCCGACTATCAAATCACCCCGTCTTTGATCGCGGGCGGAGGTTACACGTACGAGCATGCGACGGGCGATGCTGCCGCAAAATATCATCAAATCGGCTTGGTCCTTGACTATTTTGCTTCAAAACGCACCGACTTCTACGCCATCGCTGCCTATCAGCATGCTCTAGGGACGCAGGCAACCTACACGACGAACGCGGCACGGGTTTCTGTGCGCACCGATCAAGCTGCCCAGGCGTCGATCGGCTCGTTCGGGTATGCAGGGTTGAGTACTCAGGAGCTGGTGATGTTGGGGATCCGCCATAAGTTTTGACGTTCGTTATTCCCAAATGAAGTGGAGTGTGGGAATAGCTGATTTCGTAGCGAAGCAAATCGAAGTTCGTTGTGCCAGCGGCGACGCGGCAACGAATGTCTACGTGCTTCGCCGATTGGCAAGTGGCTCAATATTTCAGTAATCCTGGAGAGATGATGAGAGTTTTCGATGGGTTGCGTTTGGCAAGCTTTTGCGTCGTATTGAGCGTCGTCAGTGTCGGTGCAAGCTTCGCGCAGGCGGAGACGATTCCGAACAAAACGCTCGTGTATTGCTCAGAAGGCAGCCCGGGCGGTTTCGATCCTGCTCAATACACGTCCGGCATCGATTTCGTCGCTAACACATTCACAGTTTTCAACCGCCTGATTGAATTCGAGCGCGGTGGCACCAAGGTTGAACCCGCGCTGGCGCAAACGTGGGATATATCAGCTGACGGCTTGGTCTACACGTTTCATATCCGTCACGGGGTGAAGTTTCAAACCACCTCTTACTTCAAGCCCAAGCGTGACTTTGACGCGGACGACGTTCTCTTTACGTTCAAGCGCATGCTTGATCCCGATCAGCCGTTCAGGAAGGCATACCCCACTCTGTTTCCATACTTCACCGACATGGGACTGGACAAGTTGATCGCGAAGGTCGAAAAAGTCGACCCATACACTGTCCAATTCACGCTTAAGAAAGTGAATGCCCCTTTTCTTCAGAACCTGGCGATGGAATACGCGTCTATCCAGTCCGACGAGTACGCGCAGCAGTTGCTCAAGACGGGACGTGCGTCCGACATCAACCAGTTCCCAGTTGGCACAGGACCGTTCATCTTCCGAAGCTATACAAAGGACGCAACGATTCGTTTCGACGGCAATCCAGATTACTGGAAGCCCGGTGCGGTGAGGGTGTCAAAACTCATTTTCTCAATCACGCCCGATGCTGCCGTGCGTGTACAGAAATTGAAGAACAACGAATGCCAGGTCATGAGTTATCCGAGGCCGGCTGACATCTCGACGTTAAAGTCCGATGCTGATTTGGTCGTCCCTTCACAGCCAGGGTTTAATGTGGGATATCTGGCATACAACACAACACATAAGCCGGTTGATAGCGCGCCCGTCAGGCAAGCGCTCGATCTCGCGATTAATAAGAAAGCAATTATTGAATCGGTCTACCAGGGCGCAGGTCAGGAAGCATCCAATCCGATGCCGCCGACCCAATGGTCTTACGACAACAATCTCAAGAGCGCCTCGTATGACCCCGATAAAGCAAAGGCTTTGTTTGCAAGTGCGGGCTATCCGCAGGGATTCGACATCACGCTATGGGCTATGCCCGTTCAACGTCCCTATAACCCTAACGGTCGCCTCATGGCGGAGATGATCCAGGCAGACTGGGCGAAAATCGGAGTGCGTGCAAAAATCGTTACCTACGAATGGGGTGAATATATCAAACGGGGTCAAGCAGGCGAGCACGACACTATGTTGATCGGCTTCACGGGCGATAACGGTGACCCGGACAATTGGCTTGGCACATTGCTCGGCTGTGACTCAGTGAGCGGGAATAACTTTGCCCACTGGTGCTATAAGCCGTTTAACGATCTGGTAGAAAAAGGTCGCTCGACGACCGATCAAGCGCAGCGCATGCAAGCTTATACACAAGCTCAGGAAATCTTCGCGCAGCAATTGCCGTTTTCGCCCATTGCACACTCAACGGTGTACCAGCCATCCAGGAAGAACGTGATCGACTTGAGAATCGATCCGCTTGGTTATGTACGTTTCGACGGCGTTGGGATTCAGTAGTTACCTCAGCCCAATGTTCCTGTCACCGCGCCGCCGGCCAAGCACGAGCTAACCATAGAGACGTTCATGTATCGATATGTTTTGCGGC
>NZ_CAXTGZ010000584.1:0-3752 GCF_964243625.1 uncultured Caballeronia sp. | reverse complement strand
GCTATCTGATGTGCAGTTCCGACCCGGAGTCGATGTCGGTCGCGGATCTTCTCGCGCTCGAACCCGGTTCTGCCGATGCCTTCAACAACACGTGGCTGGGCTACACGGAATACCCAGGGGCGCCCGAGCTTCGGCGAGAACTGGCAACCTTGTACGAGTCGATCGGCACGGATGATCTGATCGTGCACACAGGCGCGCAGGAAGCGATCTACTCGTTCGTGAACACGATGCTCGAGGCCGGTGATCACATGATCGTGCATATGCCTGGCTATCAGTCGCATTACTCGGTGGCGCAGGCGCTGGGTGTATCGGTGTCGCCCTGGATGGCGCGTGAAGCCGAGGGCTGGGCGCTCGATCCCGACGAACTCGAAACGTTGCTGCGTCCCGAAACGAAAGCCTTGCTCATCTGCGCGCCGCACAATCCCACGGGTTATCTTCCGGATCGAGAACGGTTCGATGCAATCGTCGACTTCGCGCGCAAACACGGTCTCTGGCTTTTCAGCGACGAGGTCTATAGGGGACTCGAGCATGATCCGGCGCACAGGCTGCCTGCCGCGTGCGACGTCTACGAGAAAGCGATCTCGCTTGGCGCGTTATCGAAGTCGCATGGTCTCGCGGGCTTGCGCGTTGGCTGGGTTGCAACGCGCGATCGGGATGTGCTGGCTGCCATGAACACGTTCAAGGACTATCTGACCATCTGCAATAGCGCGCCGAGCGAGTTTCTAGCGGCCATCGCGGTGCGCAATACCAGCGCATTGATCGAGCGGAATACAGCAATCGTCCGGAGCAATCTGGCTTTGCTCGATCCATTTTTTGCGCGCCATCACGAGATCCTGGAATGGCATCGGCCACGCGCCGGCACGGTAGCCTTTCCGCGGTTGAAGCAGGGCGGCGCGGAGCGCTTCTGCGCGGAAGTGCTCGAACGTACCGGCGTGCTGCTGCTTCCCGGCACGTTGCTGGATCACGGTGATACCCATATTCGTATCGGCCTGGGACGGCGCAATCTGCCGGATGTCCTGGCCATCCTCGATAACTATTTGCGCGAGCACGGCGGCAGGTTGAACCTCGGGCGGTAGATGTCATCGAACGGAATGCGTGTGTCTTTGCGCGCAAAACGTCACGAGGAACGCACATGAAGAGGTTGTTGGTATTGCTGGCGGCAAGCGCGTCGTTCGCAGCGCATGCCCAGAACACACCGAATGTCTCGAAGATCGCGAGCGCTGACTCGAAACCCGCCTCTCGCGCGAGCTTCAACCGATTCACGCGCGAGACCACCGAGGACATCAATCTGCAGTTGGAAACCGATCACGAAACGGGTTGCCGATATCTCATCGCCCAAGCGCAGGGCATCACGCCGCTCCTGAAAAGCAACGGCACGCCCGACTGCAGCGCGCTGAAACTCGGTCAGTAGGACGCAGCCGGTTCTACCATTTCCACCGGACGCCGGCGTTGCCGCCTATCGTCCGTTGATGCGAGCCGCCGAGATTGGTGAGGTAGCTCGCCGTCACGAACGCGCTGCCCGAGCGCGTGACCTGGGCAACGAGTCCCACGTTCAATTGTCCCGATGTTTGTCCAACGCTCCCCGGGATGGTCGTGGTCCCTGCAAACGTCGTGCTGTCGCCCTCGCCGAACGCACGCAGGACGCTGACCCGCGCATAAGGCTGCCACGTCACGCCTGCGTTGCTGAAGGTGTGTTGCAGCCTCACACCGAGGCGCCCGATGTACGTGTTGCCATTGTTGAACGAGACAGACGACACGCCGTCATTGAATTCATTGAGCGACAAGTTCTGCCAGAGGATCTGCGCCTGCGGCTCGACAACGAACGCGTTGCCGAGCGCTATCGGGAAGCCGCCTTCCACCGAACCGGTCACGGCTGTCCCGTGCGTCCCCGCGCCGGTTCCCTGATTCGACAACGGGTCGACCGTAATCGACGAACCCATCAGCACGGCGTCCGTGTACCACCCCGTGGGGCCGACGTGCGTCCAGTAGCCGCCGAGACTGTACGCATTCATCGACAAATGGCCGACGTTCACGTTCGGAAAGCCGAGCGCGAAACCATCGATATCGCCGGTCGCGCGCGCAAAACCCAGGAACAGGCCGTAGTGATTCTTGTGGCCGCTTGCGGTGGAGTCAGCGTAGATGTCGTGACCGACTTGCGCGCCGAAAACAGAGCCGTCGAATTCAGGATTGGCTGCGCCGTCCTGGCGCTGCACCGAATGCGCGCCCCAGACGCGGCCCCACGCGGCCGGCAGCGCGCCGGTTTCGGTGAGGAGGGACTGGTCGCCCTGGCGGTCGTGGAAGTTGTCGATCTGCTGGAAGCCGAGTTCGCGCGCGACCATGGGGATGGCGGCGTAAAGCGCCACTTCCGGCCGGTACACCGGGATGGGCGCTGAACCAGCTGGCGGCGGCGCGGGAAGCGGCGGCGTGCCGGGCGCGGCGGTGGGAACGGACGGGGTATCGTCTGAAGGCGGAGTCGTGCCGGAGGGCGCGCCGGGCGTCGTGGGTGTTGTGGGCTCCGATGGCGTCGCGGGCGTGGCCGGTGTCGTCGGCGTTCCGGGCGTTCCTGGCGAGGTCGGCGGCGTGACTACGGGCGGCGCTGCGGCGGCGACGGTATTTCGCAGATACCAGCTTTCGCTCGTCCCCGCCGTGACGCCGCCCTTCGCGAGATAGTAGGTATAGGCGCCCGCCTGTATGGACGCCGGCAATGAGAACGCGCCAGCGGCCGATGTGGCGCCATTCGCGGCCTGAACCACCTGGATGCCGTCGGCGGTGGTCGCGGCGCCCGTGCCGCCAACGTTGTGGATCAGCAACGTGCTGGACCCGCTGGCATTACCGCCGCTGACGACCAGCTTGTCCGAAGCCGAGTTGTCGGGACCGACGACCGTATTGAGCGCAATCCGGGCGTTCTGCCCGACGTAACTGCCCGTCACGACAAGCTGATTGCCAACGCCTGCGCCGGCAATCTGCGCGAGGCCGTTGTTCGTGAGCTGCCCGCGCACGTTCAACGCGCCGGTTCCTCCCGATGCAAACGCCGGCAGCGCATTCGCCGCGAAGATCGTGCCGTTGTTGGTGACATTGCCGACGATGCTCCCGTAGCCCCCCAGATTCGTCCCTGCCGCGATGGAAACCGGCCCGCCGCCGCCAAGCGATGCGCCGGGGTGCGAGCTGTCGCCTACGGCGAGGGTGCCGGCGCTCAACGTGGTGCCGCCTGTAAATGTGGTCGGCGCCTGCAGCAAAAGCTGCCCGGCGCCGAGCTTCGTCAGCGATCCCGCGCCCGAGATGTTCTGCTTGATGGTGGTATCGAAATTTTGCGTATCGATGACACCACCCGCCGCGCCAAGCACGATGGGACGTGTCGCGGCCAGATCGAGCGCATTGTTCAGGCGCAGCGTGCCGCCGTCGAGCGTCAGCCCGCCGGCCGGGGCGCCCAGCGCGTTATCGGCGCCGATCGCGAGCGTGCCGCCCAGAACCGACGTGCCGCCGGAATACGTGTTGCCGCCGGCTGCTGCGGGGGTCATCGTCAATGTGCCCGCGCCGGCCTTTTCCAGCGCGCCGGTGCCCGAGATCGTGCCGCTGTAGGTGCCGTCGACATCTTGAGCCAGGCGCACGAGCCCGTTGTCGGTTACGTTGGACGGCAGGTTCTGCGCCGTGGCCTGGAGCGTGCCAGGAGCATCGACCAGGCCGACGGTCGTCGGCGCAAACAGGCCGGTCAGGTTGAGCGTGCCGGTCTGCACTTCGGCGAGGTTGAAATC
>NZ_CAXTGZ010000583.1:0-3766 GCF_964243625.1 uncultured Caballeronia sp. | reverse complement strand
CGTCAGCTCGCGAATCAGCAGGTACACGATCAGGAGCCGCCCGACTGTCGCGGCCTTGATGCCCGAGATCCAGATCTGCGCGCGTTCACGCAAGCCGTGGCGTTCGAGCAAGCCAATCACTGCCAGTGGCAGCAAGATAATCAGCGGGATGTTGCGCGTCTTGAGAAATCCCGTGCCGATGGCAGTAAGAATTCGATCGATCGGAAAATGCGCCGCCAGCCCGGTGACGATGGCGGCGGCGGCCACGATCAGCATCGGGTTGAAGCGCAGGATAAATCCCACGATGATGACGACCACTCCAATTAGCGGCCATAGATTGACTGCGGTTCCCATTCAGATCTCCAAAGCTCGGGTAATTGACCTGCCGCCTTTGGACGGACCGCTTGCTTTGAGTGGTCTGTTCCATCGGCTCGACGAAAAGCAGCTCTATGGCCGCTTGCTAAAACGCCCCGTGTTGACCCGAGGCGTTGAATAAGTAAATCGAGAGGCGCTGGTTTCAGTTCATGCAGCAACGGCGTGCGCCGCCCGGACTTCGATGCCCGCCGTCTCCAGCGCGCCGCGAATCCGCTTGGCGAAAGCCAGTGCGTGCGCACCGTCGCCGTGAAGGCAGACTGTTTGCGCGTTGATCGGCACCCATTCGCCGCTGACCGCCTGCACGCGCCGTTCGGTTGCCATCGAAAGCGTGCGGGCGAGGACCGCTTCTTCGTCGTCGAGCAGCGCGCCCGGGTCCTTGCGCGGCACGAGCGATCCATCGGCCCGATACCCGCGATCCGCAAACACCTCTTCGATAGCCGCCATGTTCGCCTTGCGGGTGGCATCGACGAGATTGCTGTTTGCCAGGCCAAACACCAGCAGCGACGGATCGAAATCGTGAATGGCCGCAACGATCGCTTCGGCAATTTCAGGGTTCTTCGCGGCCTGGTTATACAGCGCGCCGTGCGGCTTCACGTGCGCGATCCTGCCGCCTTCCGCCTTGGCAATCGCGGCCAGAGCGCCGAGCTGGTACAACACGCCGGCATAGATGTCGGAGGCCGGAATATCCATTTCCTTGCGCCCGAAATTCTCGGGATCGTTGAAGCTCGGATGCGCGCCGATAGCCACGCCCTTCGCCACCGCCCAGCGCACGCAGTCGCGCATGGCCGTGGCGCCGCCCGCGTGCCAGCCGCACGCAACATTCGCCGAGCTCACCAGATCGAGCAGCGCTTCGTCGGAACCACAGCCTTCGCCGAGATCGGCATTCAGATCGATATCCATGGTCGTTCCTTTCACGTTGATTTACCGGTCGTGGCGTTCGGCGTGCATCGCGATCGCCGCTTCAACCTGTTTCACATACATGCGCTCTTCGGCGAGGGCGTGACGCGCGGCCTCGACCGTCGTTTCGATAAAGCGCACACCGCCGTTCAACCGCGCTTGCGCGAGCTTCCACAAATCCGCCCGGATCACCGATCCGATCTTTGGATAACCGCCCGTGGTCTGGGCGTCACCCATGAGCACGATTGGCTGGCCGTTCGGCGGGACCTGGATGGTGCCGGGCAGCACCGCGTGCGAGAGCAGATCGGCCTTATCGGTACGTTCCAGCACCGTTCCCGCGAGCCGGAAACCCATGCGGTTGCTGTTCGGCGTGATAGTCCATTCTTCGTCCCAGAAATCGTGCTGCGCCGTTTTCGTGAATGTCTCGTATTCGGGACCGCGTAAAACCCGGACCGGGAGCGACCACGCGTTGCCCGCCGTATGTTTGCCGCGCCGCACCGGTTCTTCGACGTACACGAATTTGCACCATGCGGGCGCTTTCACGCCGAATGCCACGCCCGTGGGCGAGAACGCGCCGTTCTTCGGCGGCTGCGGCACGCCGGTCGCAAGACGGTCGCCATCACGCACCGCCCGGCCCCCGAGGCCGCCGAAACACGCGCCGAGATCCGTGCTGCGCGAACCCAGCATGGGCAGGACATCGATACCACCCGCCACGCACACGTACCCCCGCATGCCGTGCTTGGCGCCACGCAGCGTCAGTTCCTGGCCGGCCTGGACGGGAAGACTCCACCACGAGTAGACGGGTTTGTCGTCGAGTGTCGCGCCGAAATCCGTACCCGTGATCGCGATGCGCGTTGCTCGCGTGAAGCGCAAGGTTGCCGGCCCGAGCGTCAATTCGATACCCGCCGCATCCGGCCGGTTGCCCACGATCCGGTTGCCAATTTCCAGCGACAAGGCGTCGAGCGCACCGCCCGAACTCACGCCCAGATGCCTGTACCCATGACGCCCGAGGTCCTGCACTGAAGACAGCATGCCGGCGCGAATCACGTCGATCATGCGAGCACCTCCAGCGCGATGAATCGCACGTGATCGCCCGGTTGCATCAGCGTGGGCGGGTTGCGGGCGGGATCGAACAGCTTGACGTCCGTGCGCCCGAGCAACTGCCAGCCACCCGGCGACACCGCCGGATAAATCCCTGTCTGCTCGCCCCCGATCCCCACGGACCCCGCCGGCACTTCCAGCCGCGGCTTCGCGTGACGCGGGGCGTTGAGCGTCGGATCGAGGCCGCCGAGGTAAGCAAATCCCGGCTGAAAACCCAGGAAGAACACGATGTAATCGGCTTGCGTGTGCCGCTTCACGAGTTCATCGATATCCAGCTTCAAATGCTTCGCCAGCGACGCCAGGTCCGGCCCGTCCGCCCCGCCGTAGCGCACGGGAATTTCGATTTCGGTGGTCCCGACATCCGCTTCCAGCGCCTCGTCCCAGGCGCTCTTCAGTTGCTGCGCGAGGTCGGTCTGCTCCAGTTGGAGCGGATCGAAGACGAGTGTCAGGTTGTTCATGCCCGGCACCACCTCGACGACATGCGGCCAGAGCCTCGCCGCGTCGGCGAGCGCCCACATGCGGCGCTGGCATTCGAGCGTGGCGGGCGCGGGCGCTTCGCAAACAAGCGCGGTGTCGCCGAGTGGATGTATTTTGGGTGGTGTCATGCTGACCTTGCCGGTAGTCGAGGGTGTGCCTCGATTCGATCATGGAATGTACATCGTCAATAAATTATCGACAATTTATCAATAAGAATGTGAGTTTGTTATTGAAATTTCGGTCGATACGCTACACTCGCTGGCACATTGTTTCGTTGAATGCCATGTCTCGCCACCCGACCAAGATTGTTTCCTCCGAGCATCTCGTATCCGAAACCAGCGCGGAGTTGTCCGAGCTCGAGTACGGTTTGATCATGGCCGGCAACGCGTTCAACCGATGGATGGTGCGCTGCATGTCGGCGGCGGGCGCGAAGGACATGACGGCGGTGGAAGTATCGCTGCTGCATCATGTCAGTCATCGTGACCGCAAGAAAAAGATCGCCGATATCTGCTTTGTTCTCAATATAGAGGACACGCACGTTGCGAGCTATGCCTTGAAGAAGTTGATGGCGCGGGGCTATGTGGCGAGCGAAAAGGTGGGGAAGGAGGTGTTCTTTTCCGCAACGCCGGCGGGGCGGGAGCTGTGCGGGAAGTATCGGGAGGTGCGGGAGAGCTGTTTGATCAGCGCGCTGAAAGAGAGCGGGCTTTCGAACGAGCAGATTGGAGAGGCGGCGCAATTGCTGCGTAATGCCTCGGGGTTGTACGATACGGCGGCTCGCGCCGCTGCCTCACTATAGGGTTTTCGTTCGCACTTGGGCTGGGGTTTGGCGGTTGGGGTTGGTGCTGGGTTGTTGCTCTTTGGGCTACCGCGCGTTCTGTTCTAGCTGATTTTTTTAGCACTATTAGCCACTGTCCGTGGCGGGACTTCATTTCTTTTT
>NZ_CAXTGZ010000582.1:1455-3771 GCF_964243625.1 uncultured Caballeronia sp. | reverse complement strand
TCTCCGGCGACGAGCGGCAGTTGCCGTCGGTGTATCGGGTGAGCGCGCTGGCATCGGCGAGTATTGGAGCCTCCGCATTGGCCGCCGCCGAATGCTTCCGGCAGCGCACGGGCCAGATGCAGCAGGTCGAACTCGATGCCCGCCGCGCAGCAGTCGCATTTCGCAGCGAACGCTACTTGCGCATCAACGCAGATAGCGCGCCCGAGCTGCGCGATCCGCTGATGGGCTTCTACGAAACGCGCGATGACCGCTGGATCCAGCTTCACACGAACTTCAAGCATCATCGTGATGGCGTGGTGAAATTGCTTGGATGCGCCAACGATCACGCCGGCGTCAGCGAGGCGATCCGCCACTGGGAGGGCGCCACGCTCGACGAAGCCCTCGCCGACGCCGGCCTCTGCGCCGCGCTGATCCGCACGCCGGAAGAATGGTCGATGCTGCCGCAAGCCCGCGCGATCGCCGAAACGCCGCTGCTTGAAATCACCAGACTTGGCGATGCACCGCCTGAACCCGTTGGCAATGGCAAGCGGCCTCTGTCCGGCGTTCGGGTGCTCGATCTGAGCCGCATCATCGCGGGTCCGGTGGCGGGTCGCACGCTCGCCGAACACGGCGCCGATGTCCTCCTGATCAACGGTCCGCATCTGCCGAACATTGCGCCTTTGGTCATCGACAACGGCCGCGGCAAACGCTCCGCCACCCTCGATCTGCGCGATGAAACCGGCCGGACCGCCTTGCGCGCGCTGCTGAAAGACGCCGATGTGTTCCTGCAGGGCTACAGGCCCGGCGCGCTCGAGGCCAAAGGCTTCGGCCCTGAGGAAGCCGCGCTAAAACGGCCGGGGATCGTGTACGTGACGGTATCGGCGTATGGACACAAGGGGCCGTGGTCGCAGCGCCGTGGCTTCGACAGCCTCGTGCAGTCGGCGAGCGGTATTGCGTGGACCGAAGCCCAGGCCGCCGGCCAGACGAAGCCGCGTCATCTGCCGTGTCAGGCGCTCGATCACGCGACCGGCTATCTCGCGGCATTCGGCGCAATGACCGCGTTGCAACGCCGCGCCGAGGAGGGCGGAAGCTGGCATGTGCGGGTATCGCTGGCTGGGACCGGGCGCTGGCTGCAATCGATGGGTTTGATCGAAGACGGGCAAAAGATCCACGATCCGAATATCGATGACGTCCGCGATGTGCTTCAAACCATCGAGTCGCCGTTCGGGTCGCTTACGCTCACGCAGCCGCCCGAGCGTATGTCGATGACGCCGCCATTCTGGCCCTCGCCGCCGGTCGAGATCGGTTCGGACGAGCCGCGCTGGACGTGATGGTTACTTCCGCAACTCCGCAACGAAGTCGTAGTAATCGTTGCGGCAGTAGGTATCGGTGAGTTCGATCGGGCGCTGATCGGCCGTATAACCTACGCGCGTGATCAGCAGCAACGCATCGTGTGGCGCGATGCCCATCTGCGTCGCGATTTCATCGCTCGCATTCACCGCGCGAAAATGCTGCAAGGCCCGCACGATAGACAAGTTCCGCTGTTCCAGAAAGCTGTAGAGCGAATCGCCGATTGCGTCCGGGTCGGGAATCAGCGCTGCCGGAAAGGTCGAATTCTCGACCGCCATGACGATGCCATCGGCCGTACGCAAGCGCCTCAAGCGCGCAACGGCCGCCGCCGGCGATAACCCGAGCTGGATCACTTCGTCGCGATTCGCGGGTTCGATCACGCGCGAAAGCCACTGCGATCCGGGTGTAAATCCACGTCTGCGCAGCATTTCGCTGAAGCTCGACAAACGCGAAAGCGGGTCTTCGTAGCGCGGCGTGATGAACGAACCCGCGCCTTGCGTGCGCCGTATGAGTCCTTGTTCTACCAGGAGGGCGATGGCTTTGCGCGAGGTGATGCGCGATACCCCGAGCGCCTCCGACAGCACGCGTTCGGATGGCAATGCTTCGCCCGCGTTCCATCGGTTATCGTGGATCGCATTGCCGAGCTTGCGGGCGAGTTGCAGATAAAGCGGAGTGTCACTGTCCGGGTCCGGGCGCAAGTCGCGCCAGCGGTCTTCCGATGTGGAGTTCATATTGCGCAGGAAGTGAGGACCAAGCGGCGATTCTAAGACAAGCGGCGCAACGGCGGTTTGCTTTCGTTCGTAAGCAGAAACCATCAGGCGGCGTGGAATGGCGCAGAACGCTGCCGATCAATGCGAAACGTCCGCCGAAGCGGACGCTCTCAACGCGCGATGCCAACCGCGAAAACCGTCAGGCGGTGGCCGCACCGCCCAGGCCGCGCCCGGTGCGCATGTACAACCCGACGGTGAGCGCCACGCCCGCCGCCGA
>NZ_CAXTGZ010000582.1:0-1445 GCF_964243625.1 uncultured Caballeronia sp. | reverse complement strand
GCCGTCCCGGCATCGACGCTCAGCGATCCGCGTGTCAACGCCACGCCCGCCGCCGATGCAATCGCCGCAAAAAGGTACACCGAGCTGAAGCCGAATTCCCCGGCGACATACCCGGCCAGCGGCCCGGTCACGCCCAGCGACAAGTCCAGGAACACCGAATACGCCGATAACGCCGCACCGCGGCTTGCCGGCGGAACGAGTCCGACCGCTTCGACGCCCAACGCCGGGAAGATCAGCGCGAAGCCGAAGCCGGTCAGCGCGGCGCCGGCCAGTGCAAAGGCCGGATCGGCGGCAAGCCAGAGCATCAGCAGGCCCACGCACTCGAACGCGAACGACACGATCGCAACGCGAAAGCCGCCGAAGACCTTGATGGTGTTCGCGAACAGCAATCGCGCGCCGACGAACATCGTGCCGAACACAGTCAGCGAAAGCGCGGCGTTCGGCCAGTTATGCGCAGCGTAGAAAAGGGTGATGAACGTGGCGATGGACCCGAATCCCGCCGATCCCAGCGCGAGCCCCATGCCGTGCGGCAACACGCGGAAGAACACGCTCCGGTAAGACATGCGCTCGCCGTGAACCACCGGCACGGGACCCATGCGCGTGGCGAGCCAGTAGCCGAGGCCGCCGAGCGCGATCACGAACGTTCCCAGCGATGCAAACCCGAGCGTGTGCTCCATCGCCACGCCCAGCGGCGCACCAAGCGCGAGCGCGCCATAAGTGGCGATGCCGTTCCACGAGATCACGCGTCCGCTCTGATTGGGCCCGACCCGTCCGATACCCCACGTGATCGCGCCCGTGCCGACGAGACTCTCGCCAAATCCAAGCACCAGCCGGCTTACGATCAGCAGCGCGAGGCTCACCGAATGCCATTGCTCGGCGAGCGCCGCGCACAGCAACAGCACGCCGCTGATTCCACAGGCGGTCAGTCCGCGCAACACGGTTTGCTTCGGACCGATGCTGTCGGCGGCGCGCCCGGCGAGTGGCCGCGATGCCAGCGTCGCGAAGTACTGCACGCTGATCGCCACGCCCGCCATCACTGAACCATATTCGAGATTCAGATGCACGAAACCCGGCAGCACTGCGAGCGGAATGCCGATGGTCAGGTAACAAATGAACGTGAAAGCGACGACGGCGACAATCCGGCCGGTAATGGCGAGATCGGCGCGTCGGGACAGCGGGGCTTCGGTGGACATTGGGGTAAGTGCGGGGTTGATCTTACTGAAGAAGCGTGATTTTCCCATAGGTTTGGGCACGCCGTGCGACGTAAATAGTATTTCTACGACCGCTTAAGACCCCGGAAGCCCCGTCTCACAAAGGATTGCAGTATTTTCAGATTCGACTGAAAATTTTCGGAAAAATGGAATCGTCGTCCAAAACCGGCATTCTTACCTGTTCTATTTGCGTGGAGGCTGTCCGGTGAGATCCCGGGAGACGTCGCTCATCAG
>NZ_CAXTGZ010000581.1:0-3785 GCF_964243625.1 uncultured Caballeronia sp. | reverse complement strand
AACACTTGGGCTGGCACGCCCGCGACGCGGCCCAACGCGATCCACTGGAACGCGGGATTGTTGAAGGCTTGCAGGCTGCCGTCGGTGAAAACCTGCGCGATACCGCGCCCCGCGATGAACAGCACCAGCGTCGCGACAATCGGCTGCACGGAGAGCCTCGTCACGAGGAAGCCGTTGAACACGCCGCACAGCGCGGCAGCCAGCACGGGCAAGACAAACGCCAGCGCAATGCCGAACGGCCCGGCGATGTTCATGAAGATCATCGGCGCGAGCGATCCGGCGATCGCCATCGAAGCGCCGACCGATAAATCGATACCCCCGGTCGCCACGACCAGCGTCATCCCGATGCCGACAATGACGATCGTCACCACTTGCGTCAGGTTGACGTTGAACGTCTGCAGCGACCAGAAGTGCTGCGTGAAGAACAGGTTGAACACGACCATCGCGAGAAGGACGGCGATCTCGCGCTGGATCGTGATGCGGTGTTTTTTCTTCGCCGCGCCCGGCGCGTTTTGTCCCACGGGCGGCGCGACCGTTGCCGGTTGAGTTTTCTGGTTCATGGCTGACCTTCTTTGGCATCGACGGCTTCCGCCAGCGCCGACTCTTCACCTGATCCGTAGGCGATGGCGTCCATGATCGACGCCTCGCTCATGCGTGCGCCGTCGAGTTCGGCGACGGTCTTGCCATCGCGGATCACGACCGCGCGATCGGCCACCGCCGTGAGTTCCTCCAGCTCCGACGCCGACAGCAACACTGCCAGCCCCGAGTCGCGCAACTCGCGAATGATCTTTGCGACATCGGCCTTGGCGCCTACATCAATGCCGCGCGTGGGCTCATCGAGCAGGAGCAACGAGGGATTCGTGGCGAGCCATCGTGCGAGCAACACCTTCTGCTGGTTACCGCCCGACAACTCGCGAATCGGCTGGTCCGGCGAGCGCAATTTGATCCCCAGCGATTCGATAAACCTGTCCACAATCGCGCGTTGCTTGGCGACATCGACCACGCCGTGTTTGGTGAGCGTGCGCAGGCAAACGAGCGTGAGGTTGTCGCGCACGGACAGCTCCGGCACGATCCCATCGCCTTTGCGATCCTCCGTCAGATAAGCGATGCCGCGCGCAATTGCATCTTGCGGCGACTTGAAATTCACCGGTTTTCCATCGATGGAAAGCGACCCGCGCTCGGCCGGATCCGCGCCGAACATCAGCCGCATGGTCTCCGTGCGACCCGAGCCGAGCAAGCCGGCGAGACCTACGGCTTCGCCCGCGTGGACATCGAGCGAAACGTCCGTCACCTTCGCGCCCGCGCCAATGTTCTTTGCGCTGATCGCCGTCGTGCCGCGTTTGGCCAGGTTCGCTTCCTTCACGGCACTGTCCTCCTGCACCACGGCGGCGAGCGTGCGGCCGAGCATCGTGGTCACGAGTTGCAGTTTGTCGAGCGCGGCCATGGGGCTTTCGGCGACGGTCTGGCCATCGCGCATGACGGTCACGCGGTCGCACAGTGCGTACAACTCGTCGAGCCGGTGCGAGACGAAGATCACCGCGCGGCCATCGTCGCGCAAACGCCGCACGACGCTGAATAAAAGTTCGACCTCGCGTTCATCGAGTGAGGACGTGGATTCGTCCATGATGACCATCTTCGCTTCCGACGATACCGCTCGCGCGAGCGCCACCATCTGCTGAATGGCGGTGGAAAATTCGCGTACGGGTTTGCTGACATCGATCTGCAAGCCGAACGAATCGAGCAATTCCTGCGCGCGCCGGTGAATCGTCTTCCAGTCGATCAACCCAAACCGGCGCGGCTCGCGGCCAAGAAAAATGTTCTCGGCGATCGAGCGGAACGGAACCAGGTTGATCTCCTGATAAATCGTGCTGATACCGGCTTCGCGTGCCTCTTTGGGCGTACGGAAATCGGCTTCGCGGCCATCGAAACGGATCGTTCCGCCTGTGCGCCGATACGCGCCGGTCAGGATCTTGATGAGCGTCGATTTGCCCGCGCCGTTCTGCCCGATCAGCGCATGCACTTCTCCCGCGCGTACCGACAGTCGCGCGTGCCGCAACGCGGCCACGCCGCCGAAGCTGATATCGATGTCCTGCATCTCCAGCAGCGGCGATTGAGTTGGCGTGTTCATCGAATGCGTCTCCTCGGGCGAACGGAATGTTCGCCGGATACAAAAGAAGCGACGGCCGGCGAAAGACCGGGCGCGCCGCTTCGAACACCTTCGTTGCTCTTTACAGCGGACTGCTTGGCCGATCACCGGCCGCTCAGAAGCCGCTCAGTAGCCGTACTGCATGCTCTGCGCGACATTGCTCTTGTCGTAGAAGCGGTCGGAGACTTTCACCCACGGCGGGATGGTTTCGCCCTTCGCGAACTTCTGCGCCACGTCGCACGCAAGGGGGCCGAAGAACGGGCTCGACTGCACGCTCGCACCGAGTTCGCCGGCCGCGATTGCGTCCATGCCGCCCTTCGTTCCGTCGATGGTCACGATCGTGATGTCCTTGCCTGGCTGCTTGCCGGCCGCCTTGATGGCCGCGATTGCACCGAGGGCCATCTCGTCGTTGTGCGCGTACACGGCAGTCACGTCGGGATGCGCCTGAAGCAGCGTTTCCATGACCTGGCGGCCCTTGTCGCGGGCGAAATCGCCGCTTTGCGACGCGATGATCTGCAGACCCGGATTCTTCGCGATCACGTCATCGAAACCTTTCTTGCGATCGTTCGCAGCAGACGCGCCCGTCGATCCTTCCAGTTCGATGATCTTGCCCTTGCCGCCCGTCGCCTTCACGAGCCAGTCGGCGGCGCGTTGCCCCTGGTTGATGAAGTCCGAACCAATGAACGTGATGTAGTCGCGGCCCGCCTTCGCCACCGACTGATCCACGTCGCGGTCGACCAGGATCACGGGAATGCCTGCTTTCTTGGCCTGCAGCACGATAGGCGCAAGCGGCTTTTCTTCACGCGGCGGGAACACGATCAGATCGACGTGCTGCGCGATCATGCTCTGGATATCGGCGACCTGTTTCGATGCCGAGCTGTTGGCATCGGTCATGACCATCTGCCAGCCGCACTTTGCAGCCACGTCCTTGAAGCTCTTGGTTTCGGCGAGACGCCACGGGTTGTTGCTTTCGGTCTGCGCAAAACCGACGCGCAGCGGTTTTTTGGTCGCCAGCTTCGGCAGGGGAGAGTCGTCAGCGTGTGCAACGCCGAATGCCGCCGCCATCGACAGCGCGAGCACGGACGTGGCGAGCACGCGGAACGGGGTCTTGCATGTTTTCAAGTTTTCAAGCAACAGCATGTCTTCCTCCGGTATGGATGGTCTTGCTTTTTTAAGTACGTCGGTCCTGCTGTGTCGTGTTCTTTCCTGTGTCTTGCTCGCTCCGTCTCAAAAAGTCGAAGTGCGACGATTATTCCACCGCATTTTATTATTGGTCAATCGCTAATATTATTAATTGCGGGCTGTTTTGCTTCGGTGAATACCCTTACCGACGCGCGCTCCACCAGCGGTCCATCGAGCTTTACTACACGTCTTCGGACCGGTGCGCCGGCGGCGCGGTTGTGTTCTTCCTGCAGCAGCGTTTCGACCGCCCATCGGCCGAGTTCGTAGTTGGGCAACACGACCGTGGAAAGCGGCGGATGCGTGTGGCGCGCGATTTCCTGATCGTCGTAGCCAAGCACGGACACGTCTTCCGGTACGCGCAAGCCAAGCTGCTTCAACGCTTCGATCGCCCCGAGCGCCGTCAGGTCGTTCGCGCAGAAAATGGCGGTCGGCGGATTCGGCTCGCGCATCAGCGAAA
>NZ_CAXTGZ010000580.1:0-3788 GCF_964243625.1 uncultured Caballeronia sp. | reverse complement strand
CTTGCCGCTGCAGAGGCATCCGGCGCACAAGCAATCCATCCTGGGTACGGCTTTCTGTCGGAAAGCGCAATGTTCGCGCAGCGCGTCAGTGAGGCGGGATTGGTCTTTGTCGGCCCGCGTGCGGAAACGATTCGGATGATGGGTGACAAGATTTCTGCAAAAAATGCCATGTTGAAAGCGGGGGTGCCTTGCGTTCCGGGCTCGGATTCAGCATTGACCGCCGACGCACTGAGCTGGTCTAGATCCGCAATGGAGATCGGCTATCCAATCATCATCAAGGCAGCGGGGGGCGGCGGTGGACGTGGGATGCGTGTTGTAGAGAGTGAAGAAAATTTGGCAAGCGCGGTGATCACCACCCAAGAGGAGGCCCGGCGCGCATTCGGTAATCCCGAAGTCTATATGGAGAAGTATCTGCAGACACCGCGGCACATCGAAATTCAGGTGTTGTCGGATCAATTCGGAAACGCGATCTGGCTAGGTGACCGCGATTGCTCCATGCAGCGACGTCATCAAAAAATACTTGAGGAGGCACCGGCATTCGGTATCGATAGAGCGGCGATTGAGAAAGTTGGGAATCGATGCGTGGAGGCGTGTCGCACAGTGGGATATGTAGGCGCCGGGACTTTTGAATTTTTATTTGAAAGCGGAAATTTCTACTTTATAGAAATGAATACGCGTGTTCAAGTGGAGCACCCCGTCACAGAGTTGGTGACAGGCATCGATATCGTGCGGCAGCAGATATTAATCGCAGCGGGTGAAAAGCTTGAGTACTGCCAGAGTGACGTGCATGTGGTGGGCGCGGCCATTGAATGTCGAATCAATGCAGAAAATCCTACAGATTTTTTGCCCTCACCTGGCTTGATCGATAACTGGGTTATGCCGGGTGGCATGGGTATCAGAGTCGACACACACGCTTATTCGGGGTACCGTGTTTCGCCTTATTATGATTCATTGGTCGGGAAGGTAATGGCATACGGCACAAACCGGGAGCATGCGATATCTCGTATGCGATCCGCTCTAACCGAGATGTCCATTACGGGAATTGCGACTAACATTCCGTTACATCGATGGTTGCTTGGTGAACCTCACTTCCTTGAAGGAGGAGCAAGCATTCATTACCTTGAGCATGCTCATGCCCTGCAAATTGCTAATTCGGGGGCGCCGGGCGGCTCTTTACCTTTCGGTGGAATTGGTGGACACGAGGATGGACGGACAAGAGATGCAACGAATCCGCCAGCAAGCGGCATCAGTAGCGAACGCTGAGGACGCTGCGATCTGGCGCTGGTTCTCAGCGCTACTTGAAGATCGGAGAGTCCGGTGGTGCTACTCAGGCGAAAGCTGGCTGGTGAGTGTGGATCATCGACATATGGCGACCGAGCGCAGTTTCGACAGGGCGATTCGTCAAGCTAAAGCAACTGCGCAATATCGTGGACTTGGGTCCGCCGAGGACGCAAGCAACCGCCGGCAAAAGTTTGCTTGATCCTTATCATTTGCCGATTTCCGAGACGAAGATCAAATCTGTTGCACAATCCCCTCGAGATTGTCTGCCCATACTATTGCTAAACCGTGCGAATACTAATTCGCATACGGGCTAAATGGTCCCTTGGATTAGTAGGATTCCAATACTGGTCATGCAGGGTTGAAAGAAGGAAGTTGGTGGCGAAAGAACTAAAAGGTATGGCGATGAGGAGCGTGTCCCCACTTCAAATTGTTCTGCGAAGCTTTTACACACCTGTTTGCAATCGGTCGCACACGTAAAACCGCTATTCGCTTTTGATCTGTCTTCTCACATTCAGGGAAATAAGGTTAGATGAGAAAAACGACTTGTCTAACATGCGTAAAAATCGCTTTTTTGCTCGATTTGGACGTCTTATTGTTGCATTGCTGGTCGCGCTCCGAAGGCATACTAACTATGCCGATGGTTTAGCGACGACCTTTCACGCTGCGTCGTCAGTGGATTGCGGCGCGAGCAGCTAATTCGAATTGGGAAGGGCAATGACTAACAAAAACGCGGGTGTGTTATTTAGTGTCGACTTGATGCGGCAGATAAAAGATCGATTTCATTACGTCGATTTCGACATGCGCGGACGACGGCGTCTTTTCTTCGACAACGCGGGCGGATCTTTCCGGTTAAAGACCGCGACAGAGCGACACAGTATTATCGACGCCATACCTGACTGCCCTGAGCGTATTCACGAACTCGCGCTTTACTTACAGGACGTTCAGGAGCGCGGTACGCAGGACGTGCGCACCGTTCTTAACGCTCTAAATGGAACGGTCTACGCTTCTCTGACCGCGTCAGGAGCGATGTTCGACATGGTGCGTGCCATCACGGAAAATATTCCCGGAAAGAATATGGTGACGTCCGTCCTAGAGCATCCTTCGTCATATGACGCGATGGAGATGTACGCGACACGTACCGGAAAAGAATTACGTGTTGCGAAGAGCAACACCATGACCGGTGGTATTGACGTAGACGATGTTGTCGGATTGGTTGACGAGAACACCTGCTTACTGAGTGTGATGTACGCATCCAATATCTCCGGAGCCAAGATTGATATCGAAAAAGTTGTTTCCCGTGCCCGAGCTATTAAGCCTGACCTGTATATTCTCGTGGACGCGGTTCAGCACGCACCGCACGGTATCATCGATCTTCAAAAAACAGCGGTTGACGGAATCAACTTCGCACCGTACAAATTCTTCGGCTGCCGAGGCTCGGGATTCTCATGGCTTTCTCCGCGGGCTGCAAGACTCCCTCATAACAAGCTCGCAGGCAAGGCTCAGGATTTCTGGGATCTCGGAAGTCCAACACCGTCGCAATTTGCGGTTGTGACAGAGATGGTCGACTACGTATGCTGGCTCGGCAGTCAGTTTTCCGGAGCGTCCGAACGCCGTGCGCTATTTGCATGCGGAATGGACCGCATCGCGCAGCACGAGCAAGCGTTATTATTTCAAATGCTCAACGGCGGCAACGGCGTGCCGGGATTGAGAAAAATTGACGGGCTTAAAGTATTCTTTGATCACGACGACCTTACTACCCGCGATCTGATCGTTGCGATTACGTTTGATGGGCTAACAGATACCCAGGCGGTTCGTGAATACGAGAAGCGCGGAGTCATCGTATATGAGCGCGTGACGACAAGCCTTTATTCTCAGCGGATGCTGGACTCATTCGGGATCAAAGGTTCAGTACGTGTGTCACCGTTGCACTGCAACTCAACGGAGGATATCAGCCAATTTCTGGAAATCACGCGCGAACTAAGCTTGCTATAGACACGAACGGTTATGCCCATGACAAAGAGTTGCAAGATATTTGCGTGGTCTTCTCATCAACTGCCCCATGCTCTATGACTAGAACCCGCCCTGGAAGCCATACAACAAACTACGCATGAACATGGAGTGTCGCTGTGACTAAGCCTGTCGTCATCATTGGCGGGGGAGCAATCGGCTCCTCTATAGCCGTCTTTCTATCATCACTTGATCCGGCTCGTCGGGTAATCGTCATCGAGCGCGATCCGACCTACGTTCGTGCGTCCTCGGCGCTGTCTACAAGTTCATTGAGGCAGCAGTTTTCAACGCCGGTCAATATTCAGCTGTCGCAGTTTGGTTATCAGTTCATGTCCGAGTCGGCGGAGACTACCTCATACGTTTCGCTGATGCCACGTGGATACTTGTTTCTTGCCCAAGCGCATCAGGAAGCTGAGCTGCGTGATCGCACAAAAATCGCTCGGTCATATGGTGCAAAGCTTCGCGAGTACGATCCAATCGAGCTCAATGGCGAATGCCCA
>NZ_CAXTGZ010000579.1:0-3800 GCF_964243625.1 uncultured Caballeronia sp. | reverse complement strand
GCGCAGCAAAAAAAAGCCGCTCGAAAATCATCGAGCGGCTTTTTTACGTCTGCACTAAAGCGTTGTTACTTGATAACCGCTTTCTTGCGCAAATCCTCTTCGAACGCAGCCAGCTTCTCCTGCTGGATCTGCTGCGCAATCTGCGCCTTCACCTGCTCGAGCGGCGGCGGCGCAACATCGCGCACGTCGTCCAGACGGATGATGTGCCAGCCAAACTGCGTCTTCACCGGCGTATCCGTCATCTCACCCTTCTTCAACTTCTCAGCGGCAGCACCGAACTCCGGCACGTAAGCCTGCGGGCTAGACCAGTCCAGGTCACCGCCGTTCTTGCCCGATCCCGGATCCTTTGAAAACTGCTTCGCCAGGTCTTCAAAGCTCGCGCCACCCTTGATCTTTGCGATCAAATCCTTGGCCTGCGCTTCGTTATCGACCAGGATGTGATGCAGGTGGTATTCCTTGCCGCCACCGGCCTGCTTGACCATATCGTCGTAACGCGCCTTGATCTCGGCATCCGTCGGCGCATTGGCCTTCACATAGTCTTCAATCAACGCACGCAAAACCACCGTTTGCTGGGCCACTGCGATCTGCGCCTTCACGTCGGGACGGGTGGCGATACCGCGGCGGGCCGCTTCCTGCATCAGGATTTCGCGATTGACCAGTTCCTGGCGCACAGCCGCCTGCAATTGCGGCGTGTCCTGCTGGCCTTGCTGGACCAGTTGCGCGACGAGGGCGTCGACGCGGGATTTGGGAATCGGCGTGCCGTTGACCACGGCAATGTTCTGAGCGAAAGCAGGCGCTGCCGCGAACGCGGCCAGCAATACCCAAATACGGGGGTTTTTTAGAATCATCGATGGTTCCTGATCAGGACGAGGGCTGGAAATTCTGAATGAATTGAAGGTGTCTCGAACACGTGAAGTTCGTAGCAACCCCGAGGGCTATTCGAACTGGTCTGCGAATTCTTCAGGCGTGTAAGCCTTGATGGCAAGGGCGTGAATGCCTCGCCGCATCTCGTCGGCCAGCGCATCATACACTAGCCGGTGCCGCGCCACGCGTGGCTTCCCGGCGAATCCGGCGCTCACGATGGTCACCGTATAGTGGCTTCCTGCCGACGCCCCGGCGTGCCCGGCATGCGCTGCGCTGTCGTCATCGATATGAACGGATTGCGCGCTAAGCGCCGCACTCAGCCGCGCTTCAAGGTGCGCGATCTTGCCTTCGGCGGACGCGTTGACGAAGTCATCTGTGGAGGTCGGATCGCTCATTTGCCTTCATCCTCTTTCATGTACTTCGCGAGCCACAAACTCTGCGCGACGATAAAAACGAGCAAGCACCCGGTCGCGCCGAACAGCTTGAAGTTGACCCATTGGTCGGTGGTGTAGTTGTAGGCCACGAACAGGTTCACCACGCCGAGGATCGCAAAAAACACGGCCCACGCGAGATTCAACTGGCCCCACACGCGATGCGGCAGCACGATCTGCTTGCCCATCATCGCCTCGATGAGATTCTTGTTGAAGATGCCTTGTGACACGATCAGCGCGCCGGCGAAAAGCCAGTAAAGCGCGGTGGGTTTCCACTTGATGAACGTATCGTTATGCAGCACGAGCGTTGCCCCGCCGAACACGACCACGACGCCCAGGCTCACCCACAGCATGGGATCGACCTTGCGATGCCGGAACGCGACCCATGCAATCTGCACCAGCGTGGCGACAATCGCGACCGCGGTGGCGGTGTAGATGCCCCAGATCTTGAAAGCGACGAAGAAGAGGAGGATCGGAAACAGATCGAACAGAAATTTCATGTCGTTGGGACGGGGAGGGGCATCGAATTGGAAGCGCACGTGCGACGGGCGTGCCCGGGATCGAATCGGATTCGGAGCCGGCATGAAACGACGCGCGCGTTTTTAGGGTGACCGTTAGTAAGCAGCCACTGAAAAAGCGTTGACAGTGGCCAGAAAAAAGGCGGCTTACCGGAGTAAGCCGCCCTTGTACTTACTTGGGTTCGAATTGTAGCGCAGCCGAGTTGATGCAGTAGCGCAGGCCGGTTGGCGCCGGGCCGTCTTCGAAAACGTGGCCCAGATGCGCGCCGCAGTTATTGCATTGCACTTCGATGCGCAGCATGCCGTGCGCGCGATCCGTCTTTTCCTTGATGACTTCGCCGTTGATGGGCTTGAAGTAGCTCGGCCAGCCGCACCCGGCGTCGAATTTCGTGTCCGATTCGAACAGCGGCGTGCCGCAGCACACGCAGTCGTAGATGCCGCGGTCCGTGTGATCCCAGTATTCGCCCGTGAACGGCCGCTCGGTGGCGGCGTGGCGCGTGACCTGGTACTGGATATCGGTCAGCTCCTTCTTGTACGTGGCGTCGTCTTTCTGCAGCGGTGCAGCGGGTTCCTTCGTGAGGTCGTCTCGGTTCATCGTTTATCTCCAGAGCGGTAGAGCGGCTTTGATATCCGGCTCAAATATTTGGGGGCGGTTTCAGGAAGAACAACTCACTTCCAGGTCGCTTGCCCAGTCGGGCGGCAGTCCGGCGTAGGCTTCGAACTCGGGTTGTTCATCAAAAGGATGGCGCAGCACCTGTGCCAGCCGCTCGACTTCCGAAAAATCCTTTTCCTTCGCAAGGCGAATGGCATTTTCGGCCAGATGATTGCGCAGGATGAATTTCGGATTCACGGCGTTCATGGCCGCGGCACGTTCTTCGTCGCCGCGTGTTTCCTCCGACAAACGTTGCCGGTACTCGTTCGCCCAGACATCGAATGCGTCGCGATCGAGGAACAGATCGCGCACGGGTGCATCGCCGGAAGCGTCTGCCTTGCGCAGTTTCGCAAGGTTGCGGAACGTCAGTGTGAAATCAGCGCGATTCGCGTTCATGACTTCGAAGAGGCGATTGGCCAGTTTGTCATCGCCGTCCCGGATTTCGGCCAGGCCGAGTTTCGCGCGCATACGCTGTTCGAGCGCCGGTGCAAACCGGTCCCTGAAGCCTTCCAGGACACGCTGCGCATCCTCGATGATTTTTTCGTTGCGCACGTCCTCGCCATATTGCGGGCCGAACAGCGGCACCAGCGCCTGCGCAAGACAGAAGAGGTTCCAGTAGCCAATCTGCGGCTGCATCTTGTACGCGTACCGGCCCTGCGAATCCGAGTGATTGCAGATGTGATTGGCGTTGAAGCCATCGATAAACCCAAACGGCCCGTAGTCGATCGTCAGCCCGAGGATCGACATGTTGTCCGTGTTCATCACGCCGTGGCAGAAACCGACGGCTTGCCAGTCCGCCATCAGGTCGGCGGTGCGCAACGTGACTTCGCCGAGGAGCGCGAGGTACGGGTCATCGGCTTCGCGGCATTGCGGATAAAACCGGTCGATGACGTGATCCGCGAGCCTGCGCAATTCGTCCAGCCGATCGTTCGTGTAGAAGTGCTCGAAGTGCCCGAAGCGCACGAAACTCGGCGCGACACGCGTCACGACGGCCGCCGTCTCCATGGTCTCGCGGCGTATCGGCTGGTCCGATCCCGTGACACACAAGGCGCGTGTGGTCGGAATGCCAAGATGGTGCATGGCTTCCGAGCAAAGATATTCGCGGATCGATGAACGCAGGACCGCGCGGCCGTCGCCCATGCGCGAATATGGCGTGCGTCCCGCGCCCTTGAGCTGCAGTTCGAGCCGTTTGCCGTCATGTTCGATCTCGCCAAGGCCCATCGCGCGTCCGTCACCGAGCTGTCCCGCCCAGACGCCGAACTGATGGCCCGAATAAACCGATGCATACGGCAGCTCATCGGCGGGCAGATCGCGCGTGGTATTGCCCGTGAAATA
>NZ_CAXTGZ010000578.1:0-3801 GCF_964243625.1 uncultured Caballeronia sp. | reverse complement strand
GTGCGCGATGTGATCGCCTTGACGCAACAGCACGGCATTTCCGGTTTCCCGGTGGTCGAAGGGCCGCAGTTGATCGGTATTGTGACAAACCGGGATTTGCGCTTCGAAGAACGTCTCGACGACGAAGTGCGCAAGATCATGACGCCGCGCGAGCGGCTCGTGACGGTCAAGGAAGGCACGCCGCTCGCAGAAGCCAAGGCGCTGATGCACAGCCATCGGCTGGAGCGGGTGCTGGTCGTCAACGACGCGTTTGAATTGCGCGGCCTGATGACGGTCAAGGACATCACCAAGCAAACCGAACACCCGGACGCCTGTAAAGACGAACACGGCAAGCTGCGCGCCGGCGCGGCAGTCGGTGTCGGTCCGGAAAACGAAGAACGCGTGGATCTGCTGTCGGCGGCGGGCGTGGACGTGATCGTAGTCGACACGGCGCACGGCCATAGCCAGGGCGTGCTCGAACGCGTGCGCTGGGTGAAGCAGAACTATCCGCACATTGAAGTGATTGGCGGGAATATCGCCACGGCCGCGGCGGCCAAGGCGCTCGTGGAATACGGCGCGGACGGCGTGAAGGTGGGTATCGGCCCGGGTTCGATCTGCACCACGCGGATCGTCGCCGGCGTCGGCGTGCCGCAGATCACGGCGGTGGCGAATGTTTCGGATGCATTGCGCGGTTCGGGCGTGCCGGTGATTTCGGACGGCGGTGTGCGTTTTTCCGGCGATGTCAGCAAGGCGCTTGCCGCCGGCGCGGACGCCGTGATGATGGGCAGCATGCTGGCCGGCACGGAAGAGTCCCCGGGCGACGTGTTCCTGTTCCAGGGTCGCCAGTACAAGGCGTATCGCGGCATGGGTTCGGTCGGCGCGATGAAGGACGGCGCGGCGGATCGCTACTTCCAGGACAACTCGGCGAACATCGACAAGCTGGTGCCGGAAGGGATCGAAGGGCGGGTCGCCTATAAGGGCTCGGTCAATGCGATCCTGTTTCAGGTCATTGGCGGCGTGCGGGCGAGCATGGGATATTGCGGTTGCCGCAATATCGGCGAAATGCACGACAAGGCCGAGTTTGTCCAGATCACGGGCGCCGGCATGCGCGAGTCGCACGTGCACGACGTCCAGATCACGAAGGAAGCCCCCAACTACCACGTGGACTGACCATGAAACCGCTGCTGCGCGTTGTACTTGTCGTCAATGCACTGATCTTCCTCGCGTTTGGCGTGCTGTTTTTGCTGAGCCCCTGGGGATCCTTGTGGGAATCGATGCATCTCGTGCGCGTGCAGCCGCCTTTGATCGGCCAGTTGCTGGGTGTGGCGCTGATCGGGTTTGCGTGGCTCGGGTTTCACGCGGCCATCGATGGCGCTCTCACTGCGACCGCGGCGAAAGTTTCAGGGCATGTGGAGTGGTTGTCGGGCCTGATCCTGATTGTCTGGCTCGGGCTGCGGATGTCGGAAGTGACCGGCTTCGGGCAGTTGCTCGGTGCGCTGATCGGCGCCGCGTTGCTGATACTGGGGCTCGGCAGCGTCCGGCTCTCCGGCGCCGTGCGGCGGCGTGAACGCGCGGCGATTGCCGGTGCGGCTGCTGCCGAGCGTGCCGAGAAGCAGGCAGCGAAGACGCGTGCTGAAGAGCGTGCTGCGGGCACGCCCGTGCGGCCGCCCATGACGTCCGACCCCGTTGCGCCGGCAAACCCGCGCTGGGACACGGAGCCTGTCGTGGGTGAAGCGGTGCGGCCGTCTAATTCAGCCCGGCCTGCGGCGAATGCAGCGTTTGATCCGGCCACGGGACATGCCATCGATCCAGCCACGGGCCGTTCTCTCGATCCTGTGACCGGCCGCGCGTTCGAGCCGGTAAGCAGCGGTCACAAGATCGATCCCGAGACCGGCCGGGCAATCGACCCGGTGACCGGACAAACCATCGATCCGGTGACGGGCGCCACGATTCGCCGCGATCCGCATTGAACGTCGTGAGCGGCAACTGTGCCGCTCCAAATGTTTCCAAAGACGAGCGGCGTCAGACGCCGGCCGTTGATATTTCTGCGCGACGCGACGCGCGGGACACCGTTCCCGCCGCTTCGCGTTTCTGTTTTGCCAACCGTTTCCGCTCACTCGCCTTCTGGCCGCTGCCATGCACGACAAGATCCTGATTCTCGATTTCGGCTCCCAAGTCACCCAACTGATCGCGCGGCGCATCCGCGAATCGCACGTGTATTCGGAGATCCATCCGTACGACGTCGATGAAGCGTTCATTCGCGAGTTCGCGCCGAAGGGCATCATCTTGTCGGGTGGACCCAACTCTGTGACCGAGCTGAATTCGCCGCGCGCGCCGCAAGTCGTCTTCGATCTCGGTGTACCGGTCTTGGGCATTTGCTACGGCATGCAGACCATGGCCGAACAGCTTGGCGGCAAGGTCGAACTCGGCAATGTGCGCGAATTCGGCTATGCGGAAGTGCGCGCGCATAACCATACGAGTTTCCTGAACGGCATCGAAGATTTCCAGACGGCCGAAGGTCACGGCATGCTCAAAGTGTGGATGAGCCACGGCGACAAGGTGGCCGACATGCCTTTGGGATTCAAGCTGATGGCATCGACGCCGGCTTGCCCGATCGCCGCCATGGCCGACGACGAGCGCCATTTCTACGGCCTGCAGTGGCATCCCGAAGTCACGCATACAGTGCAGGGCCGCGCGATGCTCGATCGCTTCGTGCTGGAACTGTGCGCAGCGCGGCCGGATTGGGAGATGGGTCATTACATCGATGAAGCCGTCGAGAAGATCCGCGCCCAGGTCGGCGACGAACACGTGATCCTCGGGTTGTCGGGCGGCGTGGATTCGTCGGTGGCCGCGGCGCTGTTGCATCGCGCGATTGGCGCGCAACTGACGTGCGTGTTCGTCGATCACGGCTTGTTGCGGTTGAACGAGGCCGAGCAGGTCATGACGACGTTCGCCGATCACCTTGGCGTGAAGGTGATTCACGTCGATGCCAGCGAAGTGTTCTTGTCGAAGCTTGCCGGTGTCAACGATCCCGAAGCGAAGCGGAAGATCATTGGTGCTGAGTTCGTGGAAGTGTTCCAGACGGAAGCAAACAAGCTGAAAGATGCAAAGTGGCTCGCGCAGGGGACGATTTATCCCGACGTGATCGAGTCGGCGGGCAAGGGCAAGAAGGGTCACACCATCAAGAGCCATCACAACGTGGGTGGTTTGCCGGAGACGTTGAACCTGAAGCTGCTGGAGCCGTTGCGCGAGTTGTTCAAGGATGAGGTGCGCGAGCTGGGCGTGAAGCTTGGACTGCCGCCGGCGATGGTTTATCGGCATCCGTTCCCGGGTCCGGGGCTGGGTGTGCGGATCCTTGGCGAAGTGAAGCGCGAGTTCGCGGATCTGTTGCGTCACGCAGATGCGATTTTTATCGAAACGTTGAGGAATACGTTTGATAAGGAATCGGGCAAGTCATGGTATGAGCTGACGAGCCAGGCTTTCGCGGTGTTTTTGCCGGTGAAAAGCGTCGGCGTAATGGGCGATGGGCGCACCTATGAGTATGTGGTCGCCTTGCGCGCCGTGCAGACGCTGGACTTCATGACCGCGCAATGGGCGCATCTGCCTCATGAGCTGCTCGGGCATGTTTCGAACCGGATCATCAATGAGGTTCGCGGGATCAATCGCGTTGTTTATGATATTTCGGGGAAGCCGCCGGCGACGATTGAGTGGGAGTGAGCTTCGAAGTTTTCAGCAGCATCTCTTTCGCCATAAAGTGGAATGGACACCTGTAGAAGTTAGGCTGCAGCTTTAGTCTATCGTTTGGCTATAACGCGCGACGCC
>NZ_CAXTGZ010000577.1:0-3804 GCF_964243625.1 uncultured Caballeronia sp. | reverse complement strand
AGTGGTGCGGCTGGCAGGATTCGAACCCACGACCCCTTGGTTCGTAGCCAAGTACTCTATCCATCTGAGCTACAGCCGCACGCGAGACAAAGAGTATAGCCAAGCTCTCCCAAAAAAGGAAGGGTTGTGGCGCAATTTGTGTAATGCCGATCTTCTTCGTGTTACCTTGCACAGGAGCGATCTCGCCTTTCTGTACGTTATTTTGAGCGGTTTGCACCATGAATAAAGCATTTGTCAAAGAATCGGATGAGAGTGACGACGACCTCGATATTGAACAGCCGCCAGGCGTTCCGCCCGGCACCAAGAACTACATCACGCCGGCGGGCCATCAGCGCCTGCGTGACGAATTGCTGCATTTGCTCGATGTTGAACGTCCGGATGTCGTGAAGCTGCTCTCGTGGGCGGCATCGAATGGTGACCGGTCGGAGAACGGCGATTACATCTATGGCAAGCGGCGGTTGCGCGAGATCGACCGGCGTATCCGTTTTTTGACCAAGCGCCTGGATCTGGCAGAAGTGGTGGACAGCAGCCGGCAGGAGAACGTCGATCAGGTGTTTTTCGGTGCGACGGTGACGTATGCCGGCGACGATGGGGAAGAGCAGACGGTGACGATCGTGGGCGTGGACGAGGTGAATCTGGATGTAGGGCATGTGAGCTGGATATCGCCCATTGCGCGCGCGTTGCTCAAGGCGAAGGTTGGAGACACAGTGACGCTGCATACGCCGGCGGGCGTTCAACAGATCGATATCCTCGACGTGCACTATCCGCCGAAGACCTGAGCCGGGATCACGCAAAACCTCGGGACGAAAAAAAGCGCCGCGAGCGGCGCTTTTTTCACATCGGTACTACCTGAATCAAAGCTTAGAAGCGGTGACGAATGCCAACCGTTGCCGACACTTGATTCGGGGTCGACGACATGCCTACGCCCGTGATCGGAGCGCCCAGGCCCGTGCCGTCGAGGTCGATTGCGTGAACGTACTCACCTTGCAGGTACACGTCAGTGCGCTTCGACAGCGAGTAAGCCGTTTGCAGGGCGAACTGATGGAACGAAGGCTTCTGACCGTCGATACGTGCGTCCGTGTACGTGTACTCGCCAGCCAGGCTCAGTGCCGGGGTCAGTGCGTAACGGCCGTTCAACTCGTAGTTGTTGAAGCGGATGTAGTTGCCGGTCGCGACGCCGTTCGTTGCGCTGATTGCGCCGGCTGCGATGCCAACTGCATCTTCAAGCTTCGTTTGCGTGAACACGAAGCCAACCGTTGCCGGGCCGAACGCGTAGTTCAAGCCAGCACCGTACGTGCGCTGCGTGCCAGCCACGAACGTGTTGTCGCCTGCAACTGCACCACCCGTGTTCGACAGCGCGGCGTTGATGTTAGCGCCGGTCGTGTCGTTGTTGAGTTGCAAGTAAGCAGCAGCGATGTTCAACGGACCGTAGTTATACGACGCGCCAACGCTGTATGCACGGTTGTTTGCGAAACCGTCAGCCTGGTTCGAGAAGCCGTACTGCGCGCCGAACTTGAAGCCAGCGTAGTTCGCGCTCTGGTACTTGACCGAGTTGTTGATACGGAACGAGTTGTCGAGGTTGTCGTTGTCGAACGGGTGGGCGAACTGCGTACCACCGTACTGCGTGCCGGTCAGAGCCAACGGGCCCAGGTAGTCAACCACTGAGTCATATTGACGACCGAGGGTCACAGCACCGTATTGCGTGCTCGACAGACCAACGAATGCTTGACGGCCGAATTCGCGACCACCTTGACCCAGCGTGCCGTTAGCAATGCTGAAGCCGTTTTCCAACGTGAAGATTGCCTTCAGGCCACCACCGAGGTCTTCAGCGCCGCGCAGGCCCCAACGGCTGCCGTTCACCGAGCCGCTCGTCATCTTGAAGTTGTGTTGGCCGCCTTGGTTGTTCGTGTACGTCAGGCCAGCGTCGATCAAACCGTACAGCGTCACGCTGCTTTGTGCGTGAGCAGCGGTAGCAAATACGCCCGTCAGGGCGGCGACCATGAGAGTCTTTTTCATCTTTGTAACTCCGAGAGCAGTTTGGGTCTGACAACCCAGGCTTGAAGGAAACCTTCACTCTGACGCGCTGCGAGAGGCGCTGTCAGATGAATTCGTGTGGCAATGAATTGACACAGTCGTTTCCGGACCAGACGAAGTGTAAAGACGGTGTTACAGCGATGGCATTCCGATTTCCGCAATAAAGTATTCTGCTATCGGCAATGATCGTAAAATTCCAGCGAAGGCTTGACTGGCAAGGAGTTGCGGGGGATTGGGAAGGGTGATGCGCACGTGTCAACAACGTGTCGTTGCGCAATTGCTACAACTTCTATCGTTAAAATACAACGCCAAAAATCCGAAAGGGCGATTGTTGACGGAACCGCAATAGATGATTGCCAGAAGTGTGGATGATTCCCCGGTAATGCATGGCTATACTTAAATCGCTGCTTTCCGAAGCAGACTTTTTCGTTGACGGAAAAGATCTCCAAACCTTGTCAGCGCGACTTCACCGTCGCGCTTTTTTTTCGTCTAAACCGCGAAAAGCGGATTCACGAGGAATCCGCCTGGTGCAATCTCAGTCTTCTACGAAAGCCTCAGAATGCAGGCTCCATTTCTTCTTTAGCCTGCCCCGGTGCGTCTTCAACCTGGGTTTCAAGCGACAGAGGAGCCGCAAAAGTCCAGTCTTCCATTACGTACCGCCGAGCATCCATTGGTGATGACAACAAGTTTTGCCAGTGATCCCCATGCCACGCTGGATCGAAATCGAGTAAAGACAACGTTTGTGCTTCTGATGTTTCCACTGCGGGTTGAGGGCCTACCAGAGTCCTGATCCACGAAAACATGCTTTTGAGTTCGGTCGTCACGACATGACCTCCTTAAAAAGTGTTTGCGGTACACATTCATGATGCCGAGCGTCTGCTTCGGTAACAAGACTCGTAAACGCTTACGATTCGATAAAACTGGTTACATCGTAAGTAAATTATGCCGATGGCGATTTTCGGAGCCCGATTTCGCAAATGTTGCGATGAATCGTCCTTTCAATCTCCGAACGCAATAGGCGAATTGCATGAATTCGAAGGGCGGACGGCCTGTGGGCTAAAATGGGCTGACTCTCTCTATTAGTGGTCAGCAGCCTTGCTCCCAACCGTTTCCAATCTCTATTGTGCCGAGCCGCTGGTTTTTGTCGATCTGGAGACAACGGGCGGAAGCCTGGGCGTTCATCGAATCACTGAAATTGGTGTGGTCGAAGTCGGCCCGGCGGGTGTGACGCAATGGAGTTCGCTCGTCAATCCGCAGCAGCCCATTCCATTCTTCATTCAGCAACTCACCGGAATCAGCGATTCAATGGTGCGTGATGCGCCGACTTTCGATGTCATCGCGCATGATCTTCTGGCGCGTCTCGACGGCAGGTTGTTCGTGGCTCACAACGCGCGCTTCGATCACGGCTTTCTGCGCAGCGAATTCAAACGACACGGCATCAGGTTTCAGCCGGACGTTCTGTGCACGGTGCAGTTGTCGCGCGCGATCTATCCTACCGAGCGCCGGCACGGTCTGGACGCGTTGATCGAGCGGCACGCGCTGGTTCCGTTTGCCCGTCACCGGGCACTCGCCGATGCCGATCTTCTCTGGCAGTTCTGGCAGCACCTTCACAACGCGCATTCCGCCGATATTCTCCGCGGCCATATAGATCAGGTCACGCGGCGCTTCCGGCTAGCCGGGGATATCGATGAAGACACCATCGAGCGCATTCCGGCGGGTTGCGGCGTCTATGTGTTCTACGGCGAAAACGACGTGCCGCTGTATGTGGGG
>NZ_CAXTGZ010000576.1:0-3810 GCF_964243625.1 uncultured Caballeronia sp. | reverse complement strand
TTTTCGCCGTTGGAAAAAGAAATGAAGTGCCGCCACGCACAGTGGCTAATAGTGCGAAAAAGAACAGCCAGTACGGAACGCGCGAAGACCTAAAGAGCAACAACCCAGTACCAACCCCGACCACAAAACACCCCCTACTCAAGCGCCAGCGCCTTACAACCCCAGCACCCCCGGCACCCGCCCATCCGGCCCATAAAACGCCGACTTCACTGGCGCAATGGTCAGCGCCGCCAGCGCCGTCCGGTTGTACTCCATGCGAGTACGGATCAGCACGCCGTTATTGTTATTACTGCGCTTCGCCCGCCCGGCCACGTCCAGCAATTCCTGCCAGCGGGCAATCAAGGCTTCATCGCCAATAACGGCTTGTTCCATGCCCGCAAACCCCGCGGCCAGGCCCAGCGCGCCGAGCTGCTCATCGCGCCGGCGTTCGAGCACGGCGATCTGCCCGGTCAACGCAACCTTTTGTTCGATGATCGAAGGCAGCGTCTCAAGCGGCGATGCAGCCGTGAGCGCCCTCTCTTCGTAGGCAAGCAGCGATTCAAACGCCTCTACAGCGGCGATTTCTTCCGTAACGGTGGCAAGCAAAGCGTCTTTCATGGGCGACTCGCTAAAAACTCCGGCCCGCGCCAAATGGCGGTGCCAAGGTCAATAAAGCCGCCCGGCGCTGCGTCGCCGCCTGTAAAGCGACGTCGTGCTCAGCCGCCGGTCGGCGGGGATTGCGTCTTCAACAACTCGCTCGCGCTGGACAAGATGCCGTCGGCGATCTTGCTCGAATCGGCCTTGTAGCTGCCGTCCGCGATCGATGCCTTGATCGCCGCGACTTTCGCCGTGTCGATGTCGGCGCTGCTCGACGTACGCAAATCCGTCGACAAAGCCGACAAGCTCACCGTGGAATTCGAGCCGCCCGTGACGCTGGTGGTGGCCTGAGGTCCGTTGGTGGTGCCCGGCGTTTGCGATTCGGCTTGCGCCGCACGTTGTTGCGCAGCTTCCTGCAATGCTGCGATCTGGCTGGTGTTGCTGGAATCGATTTTCACGATGGTCTTCCCTGACGATGTGATCCTTTTATCGGCGAAGCGGTGTAAAAACTTAACCCCTTGCGCCTGCCGGACCACCCGCTGCCGGGTTACATCGGCTGGAACGCCTTATCCCACAAGGCTTCCAGCTAATTGAAACAAAGTGCAACAAGTGAGGGTTACCCCACATAAGCCGCTCAAGCCCGGCTTTTACAACTGGACTTCGACCGTCGAACTGTCCTTCACAATGCCCGTAATGATCTGTCCCCCAGCCGTTTTCACACGAACTTGCTGGCCGGGCGCGGCGTTGTTCATGGCGCTGCCTTCCGCGGATATCGAAAACCCGGCGCCGCTCGTCACCACATGCACCGACGATCCAATTGCGACCGAACTGGCGCCGCGCAGCATGTCGGTGCGCAGCGGCAAGCCGGCGACGATCCGCGACAAGGTCACCGCGCCGATGGCCTGCGACGGATCGGTGACGATGGCTTGCGGCATCGACGTAATGTCGCCATCGCGGGCGGTCAGGTCGGCGGCGCTCAGCACTTCGCCGGGCACCATGGCGCGGGCGGCCAGATAGTAAGTTGCCTGCAGCGAGACCCGCGCTTGCAGATAAAGCGTCCACGGCCGCTCGCCCGTGCAGCGCACGCCAACTGTGGTGCGGCCCCAGAGTCGCGCGCCTGGCGGCATGAATGGTTCGAGCGTGGAGCAGGGAGCGAGGCCCCGCGGGAACACGGGCGTCACGGTGATATCGGCTTTGCCGGGTAATCCGGCGGCTTCCTGCTGCAGGAACGCAAGCGCGGCGGCACGGATGGAGTCGCCATCCTGCGAGGGTTGCGCGCCTTGAGGCGTTGCAGCGGCGGGTGCGAGCGGGACGCGGATGGGCGCGGCCGGACGCATCGATACAGCCATCATCCCGCCCGTAACCGGCACGGCAGGCGCGGCGGCAATCGGCCGTGCCTGAAAACCGCGCGTGGCGATACGGTTCGGCACCACGGCGTCCTGCTTCGCGGCATCGTCGGCCTGGACGATCACCGGCGTCACATCTCTCGCCGATACCGCCACCTTCTGGATCGGCCGGGGCGCCGCCGCACTATTACTAATAGCAGCGTGCGCGGACGGTTCGCCGTTGCCGGGAATCTCGATCATGCCGCTGGCTGGCAGGCCTTGCGGCGCGCTTGGGGACGTGCTTTGGGACGTGCTTTGGGCCATGCTCTGGCTCGGCGTCATCGCCAGTCTGGGTTGCGCGGGTTTTGCCTCGCCATTCCCCGGGATCACAATCATGCCGCTCGAATCGCCCGAAGAGGAAGACGCATCGGCGGCGTCGGCGCGGGCATCAAGTGCAAGCGCTGCTGCACGCATGGCGGCGTTGGCGCCGTTCACGGCGCGGGCGTAACCACGCGGGCCCGGTGTTCCCATTGGTTGCGCGACGGGCTGTTGCTGCGCGCCCGGCGCCGCAGTCACATTCATGCCGGCGTTCTTTGCCATCGCGACGACCGCAGCCGGATTTGTCTCGCCCGGGCCCGAGATCATGATGGCGCCGCCATTTTCCTGTGCGTGAGCGGGCATCGCGGCAAACGCCAGTGCCAGTCCGCACGCAACGGCGTTCAGCCGCCACGCGGTATCGCTCGTCGAGCCGTCCGTCTGCGGGCGGCGCGTGGCCGTCTGACGGTCGGGCGCAGCGAAGCTGTGCATTGCGTTTCTCCCAGGCAAATCCAGATAAATCCGATCGATATCAACCCGATATCAACCTACGAGACGAATTCTAGATATTGGCGGCGAAAGGCAACCGTCGAATAGAGGCCGCCTTTCCCTGCTATTCGTCTGATTGCATCTTGCGTCCCGCTCCTAAGATTCGTCTCATGCCAAAAAGTCTTCGATGCCATGCAGCGCAGAGACCGAAGACCCGGAAAGCCGAAGGAGAACCGTGATGCTTGACAAGCTCGACCAGGAATTTGCGTTTGGCCGCGAAGCGCTCGATGTACGGGCGTATCGGCAGGAACTGCTGTCGTCGAATATTGCGAACGCCGATACCCCCGGCTACAAGGCGCGCGACGTCGATTTCTCCAGCGCCCTCGCCGGCGCGCTGAAAAAGACGGGTGACGCGTCGGGTACGTCGGCATCGGGAAGCGCGACGTTGCGCATGGCGCAGCCCGTGAGCGTGTCGACGAGTGCGGGGTTGGCGGTGACATCGCCGGGACATATGACGGGTTCGTCGACGCTGACGTCAAGCGGCGGCAGCACCGACGACTACGGCAAGCTCGCCTACCGGATTCCGAGCCAGCCGTCGCTGGACGGGAACACGGTCGACATGGACTCCGAGCGCGTGCAATTCGCCGATAACGCCCTGCACTTCGAAGCCGGCATGACGGTGATCTCGTCGCAGATCAAGGGAATGATCTCGGCCATTACGTCTAACTAGGCGTTAGAAAACCCCACGAGGACAGGCCATGCCTTCTTTAATGAACATTTTCAACGTAGCCGGTTCGGCCATGTCAGCTCAGGCGCAGCGCCTGAACGTGACGGCGTCGAACCTGGCGAACGCGGATAGCACGACCGGCCCGGACGGCCAGCCGTACAAGGCGAAGCAGGTCGTGTTCGCGGTCGACCCGCTCGGCGGCGCGCGCACGGCCTCCGGCCAGCAAGTGGGCGGCGTCCAAGTCACGGGCGTGATCGATGATCCGACGCCCATGAAAACCAGCTACGACCCGACCAATCCTGCGGCCAACCCGGACGGCTACGTGACCATGCCGAACGTCGATCCGGTGCAGGAAATGGTCAACATGATCTCGGCGTC
>NZ_CAXTGZ010000575.1:0-3810 GCF_964243625.1 uncultured Caballeronia sp. | reverse complement strand
GCCGAGCAAACACGTTGCGCGTTCGTTCTGACGCCGGGCGGCGGCAAGGCGTCGGATGGATCGGCCTACCCGACCGCCGCGGCATTCAACCAGACGAATCCGCCGACGATCTTCATTGGCCAGGGCGTGGCGGGCGGCGGCATTCCGGGTGCGACCGTGCAGTACAACGGCGCGACGCTCACCGCCGACGGCGTCCATGCCATCCCCGGTTTCCCGCAATTGTTCCCAGTGCCGAACCGGCATTTCGACTTCTATCCGTTCATTGGCTTTGCGTCGGTGAGCACGAACGTCGCGGACCTCAAGGGCACGTATAACGCGCTGCTTTACCACTTGGTTCCATCGAATAACTACGCGACCACGACCACCCAGGCGCAGGAATCCTTCGATACCGCCGGCAACTGCACCGTGCCCGTGCCGGCATCGAACACGTCCTGCCAGACGACCGGCGGCGCGTGGACGGCGAATGCAGGCGGTTCGTACTTCACCAGCGCCGTTGCGCCGCAAGTGCAGGGCAAACGCGCGACACCCACGCTGCCGCTCGTCGGCGCGCTCACGTTCCCGGCCGTGGCCAACGCGAACATGGTGATCGGCAAGGTGAACGGCGCGATCGTTCCGATCATCGTGCGCACGGGCCAGGTCTTCGTGCCGTCGCCGCTCACGCCGCTGAACACGAACGCAGCACAAGTCGACGATGAATCCGGCATCGCCATGCTCGCCCCGAACACAGCGCTGCAATCAGGCGCGTTCGATGGCGGCTACGTCGGCGCGGATTCGAACTTCAAGTACACGGCCGCGCTGCTGCAAGGTCCGGTCGGCTCGTTCATCAATCCATCGACGCAAAGCACCGAGACCGGCTTCGGCATGAGTTACGCGCAGCAGTTGCCCGGCTTGATCGGCGTGCAGGACCAGAACGGCGGCAAGGGCGCGCTGATATCGGCGGGTGGCCTGTACGGGATCTTCATAGCGGGAAGCACGGTGAATGGCGGCCCGACATCGACCTCCGTCAATGCCGATACCCCCGCGAGCCCGTACTTCGGCATTGGCGCGTTGCTGAGCAAATAAGTGGAAAACACGGCGGCCGGCATGCGTCGGCCGCCAACGAACGAACCAATGTGGATGGAGACAGCAGCATGAAATGGAGAACTCTTGGCGCAGTTGTATCAATCGCGGGCGCGGCGCCGTTCCTGATGAGCGCGTGTGGGGGCGGCAGCGATGCGCCGCAGGCGCCGGTCGTCCGTTTGTGCCCGGCATCGCTTGATTACACGACCAACTTCACCGGCGGCGGTGGCGACGGCGAACTCGTCAAGCTGCAGCTCGACACCACCAAGCTCACGTGGCAAGTGACGTACATTGAATCGCCGATACCCGCCACGACCGGCACCGTCTCCCCGACGCGCGCCGGCACCACGCAAAGCGGCACGCTCACGATGGAAACCGGCCTGCCGACACAAAAGCTGAATCAATGCGCGTATCAGTTGAACGGCGCGACGCTCGACCCGACGCGCCCCGCGCGTATCTTCGTGGGCGAGGGTGTGGCGGGCGGCACGATTCCGGGCAAGGAGCTGCAGTTCGGCGGCATTCTCGGGCAGGGCGTCGTGCCGGATCGCACATTCCCGTATTACCCGTTCATCGGCTTCTCGACGCTGGAAACGAATCTCGCCAATGTCGCGGGATCGTATAACCAGCTTGGGTACCACGAAGTGCCATCGCAAAGTTATGCGCGTCTTGCCGTCGATTCAAAGATCACCATCAATGCCGACGGCACGTGGCAAGAGTGCGATAACACCGGCGTGAATGCAGGCAAATGCCAGCAGGCGGGGTCGAACTTCACGCCATCGCCCGATGGCAGCGGCGCGTTCGTCACGAACAACTTCCTTGGACAAGGCAAACCGACGCTCGCGACCGGTCCGCTTGGCAAGGGCTACATGATCGTCGGCAAGTTGCGCGGCGTGAACGTGCCGATCCTGGTTCGTACGGGCACGGCGAACGCCACGATCACGACAGGCATTCCGCCTTTCGCCGACGACGAATCCGGTATCTCGATGCTCTCGCCGCAAACGAACGTGGCGGTGGGATCGGTTGATGGCGAATACGTGGGCGTGGATAACCAGTTCAACTACCGTACAACAGCGCTCACCGGTACGCAGGCCACGCTCATCGATCCGTTCCAGCCGTCGCAAGTTGCGTTGTCGCGTGCGTTGAACCTCGACTACACGCAGACCATCCAGGGTCTTGTGACGTCGACGGTCGTCAATGCATCGACTGGCGCGACACCCACCGGCAAGTTCATCTTCTCCGGCGGCGTGTTCGGCTACCTCGATCAGAGCGATCCGACGACTCCGTATTTCACCATCGGCTCATTTGTCGAGTGACCGTCCGGCAGCCCATCAAAAAGGGCTGAGCGCGTTTCACGCCTCCTTCTATATAGAAGCGGCGTGTCGCGTGACGGCCTGTAACCGAAGAGAGACGATATGAGAAAGATACTGGCAGCGGTGATCGGATGTGCCTGGGCTTGCGCTTCAATGACGGCGCACGCGCAAAGCGCCGGCGATAACGTCGTGGGCCTCGGCTGGTTCCACGTCATGCCGCAGGATTCGAGCAGCGAACTCACCACGCACGTGGCGCCCGTGCCGATCAACACGCCGCTGCGCTTGCCGTCGCAATTCACGTCGTCGGGAACGGGCCTTTCGACAAAAAGCGCCGATACTCTCGCCCTCGTCTTCACACACTTTTTCACCGACCATATTGCGACGACGTTCGTGGGCGGCGTGCCGCCCGAATTCGAGCTCGATGGTCACGGCACCATCCGGCCGCCGGGTCCGGCGGGCGCGCTCGGCAACCAGAATCTCGATCAGACCAATCCGATCGTGAAAAGCGTGCGGCAGTGGAGCCCGGCGCTGATCTTCCAGTACTACTTCAATTCACCGACGTCGGCGTTCCGGCCGTTCGCGGGTATTGGCGTGTCGTACAACTTCTTCACGAACATCAAACTCACCAACGGCTTCGTCAACTCGACACAGAACAATCTCGGCGCTGTTTTGGCGGCTGCTGCGGGCAAGCCGGGGCAGACATCGGTGGACGCGAAGGCTTCGTCGTCGTGGCAACCGGTATTCAACGTCGGCGCCACCTACAACTTCGACAAACACTGGGGTTTGATTGCGTCCCTCACGTACATTCCGCTGAAGACGACGTCATCGCTGATCATCAAGGCGGCCGACGGCACCGAACTCGCCACGACCAAAGGCAAGCTGAACGCTGATCCGCTGATCACGTTCCTGGCGGTGTCGTACCGTTTCTGATGGCGCAGCCAGTCCCGCAAATCATTCGATGCCGTTTAGACGCGATTCGGCGGGACGATTTTCCGCTGCTTTCATGAGCGGGTGTGGTTGGCCTACTTTCCGGTCCAGCGGGCTGTAACGGCCGCGATTCGCGCACCGAATGCTTTTGCTGTTTCAAGGTCGCCGGGCGGGGGTGCTTCGTCCGGGGATGCATCGGCAGGTGATTGCGTGAGCAAGCCCGAAAAACCACCGACGAAGTTCAGGTCGTTGCGCGTGGCCGCCTTCGTATTCGACGGCATCATGCCGGTGCCCGCCCAGATCATGCTGTGCTGCATGGCGAGCGTGATGAAATACGCGATGGTCGAGTGCTTGTCGCCGTTCATGGTCGCCGAGTTGGTGAAGCCGGCGGCGACCTTGTCTTTCCACGATTGCGCGAACCAGGGTTTGGAACTGGCATCGGCGAATTTCTTGAAGTCGGCGGACGGGCCGCCCATGTACGTGGGCGCGCCGAAGATGATGCCGTCGGCTGCGT
>NZ_CAXTGZ010000574.1:0-3813 GCF_964243625.1 uncultured Caballeronia sp. | reverse complement strand
GTCGTGGCCTTGGTGACCTGAACCGGTTCCGGTGCCGCTTTGCCGCGTACGAGCGTCGACTGGCGGAATTCACCGGTGCCGGCATAAGCCGTATAAACCTGCGCGATCTGCAACAGCGACAAGGACAGGCCATAGCCGTAAGCCATGGTCGCCTGCTCGATAGGCCTCCAGCGCTGGTACGCGCGCAAGCGCCCCGTCGCCGCACCGGGGAACGTCAGCTCCGGCGCCTGCCCTATGCCATATTCGCGGTACTTGTCCCAAACCGTCTGCGCAGGCAGCTTGAGCGAGAGCTTCGTCAACGCAATATTGCTCGACATCTGCACGGCCTCCGACACCGTAATGACGCCGTGATTCGATGTATCGTGGATCGTGTTCGGGCCGAGCTTGAAGGTGCCCGGCGAGGTATCGATACGGGTATCGGGGCGCACCTGTCCCATATCAATGGCAAGCGCCGCGACCAGCGGCTTGATGGTCGAGCCGGGCTCGAACGTGTCGGTGAGCGCCCGGTTGCGCAACTGCTCGCCGGTCAGGCGCGAGCGATCGTTCGGGTCGAAGGTCGGATAGTTGGCGAGCGCGAGGATCTCGCCGTTCTTGGCATCCAGCACGACCACGCTGCCCGCGCGTGCCTTGTGCTTTTTGATCGCCGCTGCCAGTTGCGTATGCGCGAGCTGCTGGATGCGCCGGTCGATGGTCAGGTGGATGGTCTCGCCGTTCTCGGGTAATTCGGCTTCGCCAATCTCCGACACAACACGCCCCAGCCGGTCGCGGATCACTTCGCGCTGACCGTGTTCCCCGGTGAGGCGATCGTTCGCGGCGAGCTCGACGCCTTCCTGGCCGTGGTCCTCGTTATCGGTGAAACCGACGATATGCGCCGCCGACTCTCCCTCAGGATAAAAGCGTTTGGTGTCTGCGACGAGCGTGACACCCGCCAGACCCGTTTCCGCAATGCGCGTCGCCTGGTCGGCATCGACCTGACGTTTTAGCAGGACGAACGAACGCTCCGTTCCGAGCCGGCGGGCGAGTTCCTTTTCGGGCATGTCGAGCAGCCGCGCGACATGCGGCCGGGTTTCGGCACTGAAGCGCGACGGCGTCGCCCAGATCGAATAGGTTGCGAGGCTCACGGCGAGCATCGCGCCGTTACGGTCGACAATTCGCCCGCGCGTGGCGGCGAGTTCGAGTGTGCGCTGATACCGCTTTTGTCCCTCGCCGATGTAAAAGTCCTGGTTCACGACCTGAACCCACAGCGCGCGCGCCGCCAGCGCCGCGAACGCGGCGAACATCAGCATGACGATGAAAGTGGAGCGCCACTGAGGCAGCCGGCTTTCGAGGACGGCGTTCTTCACGGGCGTCCGGTACGCTTCGTGAGCGCGCCTGGCGGTTTTACGCATGCTTGGGTCGGCTCGTTTGATGGGTCAGGTCGCGGCGGATGGGTCTTGCGCAGCCAGGTGCTCGAGCACGCTTGCAAGTTTGGCGTCCGTCGGTAATGTGATGCCAAAGGTGTCTTCCAGCACGCCGCGCAGCTCGGCGGCCGACGTGAGTTCGCGATGCTCTTCAGCCGTGCCCCGGCGGGTCACCGTCCGGTCGAACAACGTCTGGCGTTGCCCCGGGATCACGCGCGCCACGATCAGGTGATTGACGAAGATCGAATCGGGGAGGGTGGACACGTAATGGTTCGCCATGGCGTAGTCGGAGGGCACCTGGGGTTCGAGATCGAACCGGTACACGGGCTTCCACGTCTCGCCGAGCTTCACCAGCAGCTTGAAATCGCCGCGCTCGATCAGATCGAGGCGGAAGGTCTCGTGCGGCGTGGCCTGTTCACGGCCGTTATCGAACACTAGGGGAGCGGTGAGCGTCATGCTGCCGAAACCAACGTCGGCGAGCCAGGTTTCATCCGGCGTTTCCACGAGCAGCATCATGTGCGTGCGCGGCAGCATGGCATCCGGATCGGCCCAGAGCACGCGCGCTGCAAGCCCGGTCGTCTCGAATCCGATGGTCTCCAGCACTGCGCGAAACAGCAGGTTGTGTTCATAGCAATAACCACCGCGGCGCGCGCTCACGAGCTTTGCGAACACCGACTCGAGATCGAGCCGCGGCGTGACGCCAAGCAGCGTGTCGATGTTTTCAAACGGGATGGCCTGCGGGTGCAGCCGGTGCAGCGCATGCAGCGTTTCAGCGCTCGCTTCATGCGGGCCGGTATAACCGATGCGGTCGAAATAGGCGGCGAGCTGCACCGGCGAGACTGTCTGAATCATGTGTGGAACTCCTGCCCTGATGATGGAAAAACTCGGCCGGGCGTGCCGCCGCGAGGTGCCGACATTCTACCGGCACAGCCCAGTCTTGATTACAAATTGCATACGGCGGCGGGCATAAGCTCGCCGATTGGTCACGATTTTGAACTGTGAGACGGCTAAGATGGTCTTTAATAGGCGGTGCGTTCAACTCTTCTCTTAAAGAACCCTATGTCGACCCCACTTGCTACTGCTACGTCCTCCCCGCCGGCTCCCGGCAAACATCCTGCCCCACCATGCACGCTCGTGATCTTCGGCGCTGCCGGCGACCTCACCAAGCGGCTCTTGATGCCGGCACTGTACAACCTCTCGTCGGACGGTCTGCTCGACGACAAGATGAAGATCATCGGTGTCAATCACGGCGAGCTCGAAACCAGCGCCTGGCGTGACCAGCTCACCGAATCGCTCAAGAGTTTCGCCGCCGACAAGGCCGGCGCCTTTCATACATCCCAGCTCGACGAAAAGGCATGGAACTGGGTTGCCGACCGCCTGCAGTACGTTGCGGGCGAGTTCGAAACGGATGACGTATTCAACAAGCTAAAGCAGACTTTGGGTGAAAGTGGAAATGTCATTTTTTATCTCGCCGTCAGCTCACGCTTCTTCAAGCCCATTGTCGAGCGGCTCGGCAAAGCAGGATTACTGAAAGAAAACGATCAAGCGTTCCGGCGCGTGGTCATTGAAAAGCCGTTTGGGCATGACTACGCATCGGCGAAAGACTTGAATGAGAGCATTCTCAAGTTCGCCGAGGAAAATCAGATCTATCGCATTGATCACTTTCTCGGCAAGGACACCGTCCAGAGCATTCTTGCCGTGCGCTTTGCCAACGCGTTGTTCGAGCCGATCTTCCGGCGTGAATATATCGATCACGTGCAGATTACGGCGGCGGAAACCATTGGCGTGGAAGGGCGTGGCGGATTCTACGAGCAAACCGGCGCATTTCGCGACATGGTTCCTAACCACCTGTTCCAGTTGCTCGGCATGGTCGCCATGGAACCGCCGAATTCCTTCGACGCCGAAGCCGTCCGCGACAAGAAAGCCGAGATCTTCGACGCCATCCAGCCGCTGAAAGCCGGCGACGTGGTGCTCGGACAATACGAGAAGTCCGCGAGCATGCCGGGTTATCGCGAGGAAAAGGACGTTGCGCCTGACAGCCAGACGGAAACGTACGCGGCGGCGCGGGTGTATGTCGAGAACTGGCGCTGGGCCGGTGTACCGTTCTACCTGCGCACGGGCAAGCGCATGACGGCGCGGCGCACGGAGATATCGATTCAATTGAAAGCCGTGCCGTTCCTGCTGTTTCGCGACACACCCGTCGATACGCTCGTGCCGAACGTGCTGACATTGCGCATCGATCCGCAACACGGTACGACCTTCGACTTCAACGTCAAGGTGCCGGGTCCGGTGATGCAGGTCGGGGCGGTGCAGTCGTCGTTCAAATACGGCGATTTCTTCGATGAAAAACCGAACGTAGGCTACGAAACGCTGCTGTACGACTGCATGCTCGGCGACGAAACGCTGTTCCAGC
>NZ_CAXTGZ010000573.1:0-3817 GCF_964243625.1 uncultured Caballeronia sp. | reverse complement strand
TTCTGACGTATCAAATTTGCGATCTGACACGGTCCTTTATTTATTGTTTGGGATCATTATCAGGTATCCCTCTCGGACGTCTTATTCTGGAGCGCTTCATGACTTCTTCCACGTTTTCACCGGCGCTCGGCGAGCTTTCGACGAACTGGTTACGCCTCTTCGCTGAAACCTGCGAAATGCTCACTGCGACGACGGAAGTCGTCAAAGTCCGCACCACTCGTCTTGTAATGGCCGGGCCGCTGCCCAACGAGCGCGACCGGACCGAATTCAGCCTGATGAGCCGGGAAAAAAGCGAGGCGGCGAACGAATCGCTTCAGGCGATGGGTTCGGGGTTCATAGGCTTGAGCATGGGACTGGCGATGGCAACCAGCAAGCACATCTGGGCCACGTCGGCCGCCGCCGCGGACCTGGCTTCGAGTCGGTCGGCCGCGCAATGGCTCGAACACCAGGCAGCGCTTGTAAAGGTCGCAGCAGCCTCTCCAGCCAACCCTTTGCAGTTGGCAAGTTCCGCGACGCGCGTGGTGCAGGAAAGCCTCGCACCCATTCACGGCCGTGCAACAGCAAATGCCAAACGGCTGGGTGCGCTTTGACAGCCGCCGTGCTGACGCCGCCCTCTCTTCGGCAAGAAGACCGGGCGGCGCGCAGCCACAAAGCCCAGGCACCGGCGAAGATCACTTCTACGTTGCACGGCGTGTCGGAAACGATGCTATGGACGCTTTACGATCGGGCGTCCGAAGCACGTCGCGACGACGGCATTCTTGTCGACCCTGACAGCGTCCGTATCTGCGATGCGATCGACTACGATTTCATCGGCCATTTCGGCGAACCCGTCGGTGCATTTGCGGCGCGTGCGGCAGAGATCGACCAGCTCCTGAGCCGATGGCTCGAACGGCATCCCGACGGCTTGATCATATCCTTGGGCGAAGGGCTGGAAACGCAGGCTCGCCGCGTGGACAACGGGCGGATGCGCTGGCTGACGGTCGATCTTCCTGCTGCCATCGAACTGCGCGAGCTTTTTCTTCCATCGTCCACGCGCTTCGATCACATTGCCGCGAGCGTGTTTGAGCCAGGATGGATCGACGGGATTGAATCCGGCCCCGATGTTTTCATCGTCGTTCAAGGCCTCTTCATGTATCTCGAACCCGAAACCGTGAGACGTCTGTTCATACAGATCGTGGAGCGTTTTCCGGGTGCTGAAATTGCGTTCGACATCATTCCGCGATGGTTTTCCCAGTTGACCCTGTGGGGCTTCATGCAGACGCCGCGCTATCGCCTGCCGCCCATGCCTTGGGGTATCGATAGTAACGAGATTGCGGGTCGCCTGCGCAACTGGTCGTCATCCATCGCTGCCATGAACGTGCTCGAGTACAGGATCCCGCGTGGCTGGCCGAAGGTGACCGAGGACCTTTTTCGCATGAATCCGCTGACAAGATGTCACTTGCCGTGCCTGGTCCATTTGAAGGTTCGCGAGCAGTAGTGACCGCGCCGCGCAGTTCAATGCCGCGCGCACGAAGCAAAGCGCCTGACACAGGCATAACGCAACTTCAAGGCTGGGAAGCATCACGGCAACGATCATAAAATCCACCCCTTCTTCGAGCCCCGCGTCATGAAAGACAAGATTGTCACCGCTGATGAAGCGATCGAGTTGATCCGCGATGGGGACGCTGTATGCTGCTCCGGCTTTGTCGGAATCGGTACTCCGGACGACTTGATCATGGCGCTGGAAAGACGGTTCACGGGCTCGGGTTCGCCACGCGATCTCACGCTCGTATTTGCCGCCGCGCCGGGGGACGGCAAGGATCAGGGCCTGAACCGGGTAGCACTGCCGGGGCTCATAAAACGCGCCATTGGCGGACATTGGGCGCTGTTGCCGAAGCTCGCGAAGATGGCGACCGACGATGTGATCGAGGCATACAACCTTCCGCTCGGAACGATCTCGCATTTGTATCGGGACATCGCCGCTCATCGGGCCGGCACGATCACTCAGGTTGGACTGGGCACGTTCGTCGATCCCCGCCAGGGTGGCGGAAAGATCAACGCGAGAACGACCGAGGAACTGGTCAGCACCATCGAAATCGATGGCAGGACGTGGCTTTTCTACAAGGTCTTTCCCATCAACGTGACCCTGATCCGAGGCACCACGGCAGACCCCGAAGGCAACGTCACGATGGAGCGCGAGGCGCTCGTGCTCGACGCGATGGAGGCGGCAATGGCCGCCCATAACTCGAACGGACTCGTGATCGTCCAGGTGGAAAGGATCGCTGCGAGCGGGACGCTCGATCCTCGTGCAGTTGTCGTTCCCGGAATCTTCGTTGACCGTGTCGTGGTCGCATCCAATGGCGCGCACGCCCAGACTTACGGCACGGCGTACAGCCCTGCTTTCTCCGGCGAAATGAAGGTTCCGCCGGGCACAACGGAAAGCGCGGTGCTTGACGAGCGAAAAGTGATCGCGCGTCGATGCGCCTTCGAACTTCCCCTGGGTAGCGTGATCAACCTGGGTATTGGCGTCCCTGAAGTCGTAGGAGCCGTCGCCGCGGAAGAGCAACTGCTGAGCCACCTGACGTTGACCGCTGAACCCGGTGTGATCGGCGGCGCGCCCCAAGGCGGCTTGAATTTCGGCGCGGCAATCAATATCGATGCCCTGCTGCACCAGAACCAGCAGTTCGATTTCTACGATGGCGGAGGGCTGGACCTCGCGTGTCTCGGCATGGCGGAGATCGACCGGTGTGGAAACGTCAACGTCAGCCGCTTCGGGCCGCGCCTGGCCGGTGCCGGCGGATTCATCAACATCAGTCAGAACGCGCGGCGCGTGGTGTTCGCGGGAACGTTCACGGCCGGCGGACTCGAAGTCGCAGTCAAGGATGGACGTCTGCGTATCGTGTCGGAAGGGTCGAAGAGGAAACTCGTCGAGTCGGTCGAGCAGATCACGTTCAACGGGTCTCTCGCGGCCGAACGCGGCCAGCCTGTGACGTATGTGACTGAGCGGTGCGTCTTCCAGCGCGTGTCCGAAGGACTTGAACTGACCGAAATTGCACCCGGTATCGATATGGAGCGCGACATTCTTGCCCACATGGACTTCATGCCTATAGTGCGCAACGTGCGTTCGATGGACCCCCGTATTTTCCTGCCGCAACTCATGGGGCTCGCAACGGTGCTCCTCGATCGGCAAATGAGCGAGCGGCTCAGCTATGACGTCGAGCGCAACACGCTCTTTGCGAACTTCGAGGGCATGGGCGTCCGCTCGAACAGCGACGTGGAAAGTGTGCGGCGCGTGCTCGAGGCATTCTGCGATGGAATCGGCCATAAGGTTTCACTGATAGTCAACTACGACGGATTCCGTCTGGATGATCCGGTTGCCGATACGTATTTCGCAATGGTCAGGCGTTTGCAGCTCAAGTACTACAGTTCGGCGACCCGTTTCTCCGCCAGTGCATTCATGCGCGTGAAACTGGGCGCCGCTTTTCGTGAAGTCGATGCCGAATCGCACGTCTGCGAAACGCATGCGCAAGCCGCAAACCATGTGGCGAGCCAACTCGAAGATGAAGTAGGGCGCCCGCTACGCTGAGTCTTGCTTTCAGCGTCAGGGACATTCAATGCGCAATCCCGCATCTTTTGGCATTCTGAATGCGCTGGCAGGAACAGTCCGCTGCAATACGCGGAGATTAGCCGTGATTGAAAGAGTCAAGGAGATTACGTATGAAAGCATCAGATCTGTTCGTCAAGGCGCTGGAGAACGAGGGCGTCGATCGCATTTTCGCGGTGCCGGGCGAAGAAAATCTCGACGTTGTCGAGTCGCTGCGACGCTCGACCATCGAGT
>NZ_CAXTGZ010000572.1:0-3823 GCF_964243625.1 uncultured Caballeronia sp. | reverse complement strand
GAAAGAGCGATTACGGAAGCCGTCGATGCGTTTCTTCGTGCCTACGCAGCGTAAATGGCGTCGCCTGCGGATGAGCGGCAGCAATATGCTTAGTGCGCCAGCGTGGCGTCTTCGTTTCAGTTATACGTCAACTGTCACGCATGCGTCAAGACCGCGCGAGGCTAAGCCGCAATTGGGCTGCAAAGGTAAAGTCGCCTTTCACTCTCACATAGCAACGAACAAGGATAGGGCGACGATGGCATGCTACTTAGATTAACGCCGATGCGGATTCGACTCGCTATGCCACTCACAGTTGACGCTGAAGGCGCGAACTTTTTCGATCATCGCCAAAAGTCCACGCGGCCGCGAGAGGATCCGGCCGGGACGCGACCCGCTCCGCCCTTGATCCACTGACCCGAGCCATACGACGGCATTCGCCCTCTCCAAAAAGTTATAAAACCCGTGGGGTGATATGCGTACACTGCGGCGAGACGGTGTCGCTCTACCAAGCGACTGGGGAGCCGTCAGTCACGCGATAACTAACGGTAGATTCGGCACTATTGCGAACCGCTAGTCGGTTCCGTCGCCGATGCGACGGGATTTTTGCGACGATGGCGCAACGGCTTGGTCCGATGGTAGGTCGGACTATCTGTGATAGTGGCCGGATTGTCACCGAGGTAAGATTGCCCTGTCGGCGTGGACGCAAGCTTTGGCTTCTCGGGCGTTTGTGCTAATGCAGAGCCAGCCAAGCACAAAAATAAAATTGCTTTAAGTAGAAGGTTCATAGGTACTTCCATGGAGTTTGATGGTTCACACGGTGCAGTCTACCGTTTGCTAGTACGCGCACCCGATAGACACGCAGCAAGTGCAGGCGCTCAGAAATCAGTACGTATGCCCAGTTCAACGCTATTTTGGTTTTGTCCTCGCCCGGGCAGCTTCTGACTTGCATAGCTTTCGGTCGAACCGGGCAACAAGCCGAAAGCGATCGAGTCCGCATTTGAAAGGTGCGCAAAGTTAAGATAGACGCTCGTGCGATTTGAAAACGGGTAAATGTAGCCAATGGCTGCTAACGCCGCGCGCGTGCCACCACTGTTCTGAGTCCAACGAGTGGCGTAGGAGCTACGCACAGCTCCGGTAAATACGGGAACCGTTAGCCCTAGAAGCCATGCGTCCACATTCCCGAGGCCCGGTACGCTGTTGCGCATCAAATAGCCATGAACTTTCACGTAACGGAAATCGTAGGTTGTGCCCAGTGAATAGGTTGTGCTTGGGACACTCGCATCTTTGAGTCCCAAACCCGTGCCGGCCTGACGCTGATTCTCATAAGAAAGACCAATATATGCGTTTCTGCCGTCGTAGCTAAGATAAGCACCAGTGGTGTCGCCAAGCGTGGTTGGAGCCTGCGCACTTCCGCTCGGCGCGTAAATCAAGCGCCCGAGGAATCCGCCGATTCGTGGGGTAATGTACTGGATTGCATTGTTCACCGGCAACAGCGAACCCCTGGCATTACCCGATATCCCGGGGATTTGCTGCATCAATGAAATGATAGATCCATTGGTTGTCCTCCCGAAAGGGTCCGTTGGGATGGTAACCCAGACCGAGGGTGCGAACTGGCTCCCAAGCTGCACCGTGCCATAGTCCGCGTTGGAAAGGCCAACGTAAGACTCTCGCGAAAAGAAAGCGATCGGAGACGCGAGCGAGCCTGTTGATGGATTGAACCAGCTTTCAAGCTTGAAGATTGCTTTATAGCCTCCACCCAAATCTTCCACCCCGCGCAGTCCAAACCACGATATGTCACTGAGTTCGCTTATTGCCGTGGATCCTTTAACAGCACCTGTGTTAGAAAAGCTGTCGCGAGAAATTGCTACGTCGAGCCGACCGTACAATGTAACTGAACTTTGAGCCTGAGCGTTGCTAGCAAGGGCAGATATCACAAGCGCGGACGACCACACCACTGATTTAAACATCGTATCTCCTCCATTTATTTTATATGTTCAATGCGACACTCTCTCTCGATCTTGCTGCTTAATATTCCTCTGCTGAAGACCGTCATCTATTTATTTTATAAGTTCTACTACTTATAAAACGCGAATGTATTTGATGAACCGTACGTCGACCAGTTCTCGATCTGTCCACTGCGAGCTTCCGTGGATGACAAGTTCGACGAGGTCAATCTGCGGCTCGTTGGCACTTAATTTCACATGCGCAACGCCTTTGCTGCAGCGATCGCGGCCACAAACAAGCACATCATAAAACCCTGCTTTTGGCCGAACGAAAGGACCGAAATCGATTGATGCTGCAGTACCGCTTTTCGTCGGCTCGAATTCAGTGGAGAGCCGAAGCATCGCCGCAATCGAGAAGGGACGGGTCAAGAGTTTCGTTGCAGCCGCACAATCGCCCCGTGCCAACGCCTGGCGAATACGCGTAGAGGAAACTACATCACCGTCGGCTGAAACGGGTGCCACCGCGCTGCAACTCAAGCCTTGCTTCGCTCCAAGTTCGGCTAAAGCGGCGATCGTGCCCGTGCGAGAACGACCGAATGCGAAGTCGGTGCCGGTGACTACCCCGCCTAGGTCGGCTAAGCACTTCCCCACAAATTCTCCTGGCGTCGCGCACGCCAGTGCTTCGTCAAAGGGGAAAACAAATACCGCATCGACGCCTGCGCTTAGAAATAACTGCTGCCGTTGACTCAGGGTCGTAAGAGAGAACGGTGACGCGTTCCGTTTAAAATAACTCACCGGATGCGGATCAAACGTCCCGACAATCGCGGCGACACCTCGCGCGCGCGCCAACGCAATAGCATGCAGAACGACGGCTTGATGTCCGACATGAAAGCCGTCAAAGTTTCCAAGCGCAATCACTGCGTTTCGGAGATACGCCGGCAACGCAGGCCCACCCAAAGTCCGTTCGTCGAGTGGGGCATTTCTGCGACTTAAGAGCAAGCGATTTACATTCGCCCGGACATCCGTTGGATTCTGTACGAAGGCACCCGCGCTACGGATAGACGGCATTTCTGGCAGGCGCATACATTCGCTCTCGTAGATGCTCTCTTGTAAGCGCCGTTCGGCCATCGATCCAACGAACCGAGAAGGCTCAGACAACTCGTTTTTAAGGTCCATACGTCAACCTTTAATCTTGTCAGTCATTGCCCGCGCGGCTGGCCGATGTCTTCGGCCCGACGTCGCGCGAGCTGCTGCTGATCAACGCTCAGAGGCGACGCTTTCTTTTCAAGCGGCGAAGAACGTCCGAACAACGGTCTTCCGGCGAGCGCGCGGCCGTAGTTTTCAGCGCAAGTCTCGTAGTTAAAGTGGGCGTGAACAGTAGCGACACGAGCGTCTCGCGCGTAACGCTGCATTGGATTCGACTCATGAATTGTTGAAGCGCCGCTTCCACGATGGAGGATTTCGATGGCCTCGCAACATCCACGAACAGATAATGCGACGTCGAATTTCAGCTTTGCTTGAAAGAGATCATCGGACACTTCGCCAGCCGCAGCTCGCCGGTCGAGTTCACGGCAATCGGCCGACAAAAGTCGCTCCGCCGCATCAATGCGTGCGGCGGCTTCCGCGAGTTGAAATTGCGCAACGGGCGCCTCGGATTGAATCTTGTAGTCCGTCCCAAGAATTCCCCGCTTGTCAAGGCGTGCCTTAAAATATTCAAGCGCACCCTGCGCCATTCCGAGCGGTGTTGACCCTGATAAGATTGTCGTGAAATCAAGAAAATTGTTAAGGAAAAGCACCTGACCCACAGGGGGCGTCGACGCCCATTTGCCGGCGACGGCGTCCTTCATGCGGAGCACCCGGTGTTCGGGCACGAAAAGCTCTCCATTGAGCTGCACTGTGTT
>NZ_CAXTGZ010000571.1:0-3832 GCF_964243625.1 uncultured Caballeronia sp. | reverse complement strand
CGTGGGCGAGGCGTCGTCGGCGAACGCACTCGTGGACACAGCCGCGAACACGGCGACGGCTAATAGCGTGTGATGGCGCATGACATTCCTCAGTGTAGGTCAGATGGGCGATGGTGCCGAGCGGCAAAAAAATTATATGTTGCCATATAAAATAATGCGACAACATATGTTTAAACACGAGCGATAAGGTGTTGCCGCAAGCGAAAGTGCCGCCCGCAAAGAAAAACCGGGTTCCTTCACGGGAAACCATACGTGTGTCGCCACGAACGTCTTGACGTTGTACGGGATCTGGTTCTGGTGCAAATAGATTCATTGGGTTGGTTAAAGTAGCGATCCAATCGATCTGGTGGCCGGTGATGAGCAAGCGCAAAGGTTTGGAGGGAATGTTCGATGGACGGCATTTTGATCGCGAGATCATTGTTCTCTGTGTGCGCTGGTACCTTCGCTACAAGCTCAGCCTGCGCGATCTGGTCGAGTGCGTTTCGGGCTGCGAAAGCCGCGCATGCGACGCTCACGCTCGCGCTCGCGTGTCGGTTGGTAGCTGTTTTCTGCCCGGATGTTCAATCGAGCTGCCGCTTTGATGAAAACGTGCTTCACCTTCGCAAGTTCCGGGATCTCGGCTTTTGCGGCCGGATAGCTGCGCAACTGATCGGTGACGATCTTGCGGGGCACCGGGTTCGAGCGCAGCACGCGCTTGAAGAAGCGTTTGGCGGCGGCCTTCTCGCGCCGCTTTTGCACCAGGATGTCGAGTTCGACGCCATGCTCGTCCACCGCACGCCGGAGCAGCTCGGTTCGCCACGAAGCGAGACGAACATCTCGTCGAGGTGTCATATGCTACCCGGCTTGCATCGCGACGCTTTCACCCCGCTCGCAAAGCCCTTACCAAACTTGTCGCACCAGCACCGGATTGTCTCGTATGTCACGATGACCCCGCGCTGGAAGAGCAATTCCTCGATGTCACGCAAACTCAGCTGGAAGCGGAAATACCAACGCACAGCGCAACTGATGACCGAGGCGGGAAACGATGACCGTGGCAGAGCGATTTCGATTTCTTCATCACGTCATTCTACGGAACCTAGCCCGCTAACCTGACAATGCCAAGCAATGAGTTGGCTGTTTGGTTTCGGAACGTCATTGGGTTCGAGTTCGCTGGGCTATTACTAAATATGCCTGGCGTTTTACCACTGTGAATGATGAGGTACTGTGATGACGCAAATCCACCCCCAAGCCCGGACCACTCCCGTTGTACGAGCGGAAATCGCTCGATCTATGGAACCCACAGGCGTTGTTGCCAAGCGCTACGGCATTAGCGACGAGACAGTGCGTAGCAGGCTTGTCAGGACCGCTTGAGCCGCCCTAAGCGCCTGCCGTGGCGAGCTACTGACGAGGAACGCACCATCATCTGCACGGTGCGACGCGCTACGGGTTTCCCACTCAATGATCTGACCTTCGTGCTACGCCATTTTCTGCCACATATAAACCGCGACAGCGTTTACCGCGTACTCAAATCCGAAGGTCTCAATCAACGGCCACTAAAACCGATATCAGATCCCCTCAAGGGCCAAGGGTGCTTCAAGGAATACGACCTCGGCTTCGTCTATATGCACGTCAAGCATCCGCGAAAGCTACGCACGGCCGATGGGCAGGTGCGCAAACGCTTTTTATATGTGGCAATCGATCGCTGCTCGCGATTTGTCTTTCTGATCCACGCCGCAACTATCGCCGTCAGTGCGCTCTGATATTCCTCCAGTGTTGGATGATCGGATACCTCATCCTGAAGCAGTTGGGCGAGGGGCCAGGAGATTTTCTGCTCCGACGGCAGGTCATTTCGATCGAGAACGATAGCGTCGGGGATCCCTGACTGAACCGCTCCCCGTCGCAATGCCTCCAGGTCGCGCGTGGCCAGCTTGCGGGCGCGCGACGATTTTTTCTGCTGGCTGGCTTAGCCCATGTTTCTGTCCCCTTCGCTGCGTTCTGAATCCGAAAATTATAGCGGCCAGCTGGTCGCACAGACTGTGCTCAAGTGTGACGGCTTTGCCGGATTTTTTGCGCTACACTGTCCAGCCCATTCGAGATCCGGAATCCGGCATGGCGACCATCGAACGTACCGCGTATCCGAGGTTGCCCAAGGGTTTTTCACCGGAGGAACTGCAGGCGTTCTATGCGCCGGACGTCGAAGAGCTTGAGTGAGTGCGCCGCAACGCGCGTGGCCAGTCCTCGAGACTGGGCCTGCTGGTTCTGCTGAAGGTCTTTCAGCAGATGCACTACTTTCCCTTCGTTGACGCCATTCCCCCCGTTGTCATCGAGCACATCCGGGCGAGCGCGAATATAGGCGCCGAGGCCGCATTCGGCTACAACAGGGCAAGGTCGCCCGCCTTGTTTCGTCACTATGCGGCAATCCGCGAATTTCTCGGCATCCAGTCCTACTACGGCTCCGATGCCAACGAAATCGCGGTACGCGCGGCACATGAGGCCGCCGAGACGATGGATCAGCCGGTGGGCATCATCAATGCAGCCATCGACAGCCTGATCCAGCAGCAGGTCGAACTGCCCGCGTTCTCGACGCTCGATGCCATTGTGGAGCAGATCCACACGCGAGTTCAAACAGCACTGTTCCGACGTGTCTCGCGTCGCCTCTCTGATGAGGACAAGGCCCAACTGGACCGGCTGATCAAGCGCGAATTCAACCAGCGCCAGAGCGCGTACAACACCATCAAGCGATACGCCTTACGCCCATCGCGAAAGCATATCTCCCTGCTCGTCAACCATCTTGCCTGGCTCGATGGTTTTGGCGACTTCAACCATGCGCTGGAAGTGGTTCCGCGACAAAGCTGCGCTCCCTCTCGACGCAGGCGATGACTCTGGACGCGGCGAATCTGAAGGAAACCCTGCCGGAGCGGCGGTATACGCTCATTGTCGCGTTGCTGCATCAAATGCGCGTGCGAGCCCGCGACGACCTGGCCGAGACGTTCATCCGTCGTATGAGCGCAATCCACAAGCGGGCCAGGGAAGAGCTAGACCAGATCCAGGCACGTCAGCGCGAACAGATGGAAAGCCTGGTCGATACGCTTGACGGCGTCGTCAATATTCTCGACGACTATACCGACGACACCGACCTTGGTGCGCGTGTTCGCCAATATCTGGCGCCGTCGGGCGACCTCGATCCATTGCGCGAAAGCTGTGCCGAGGTCCGGGCCTACAGCGGCAGAAATTATCTGCCGCTGCTGTGGAGGCATTTCAAGGCACATCGATCAGTACCACTACGTTTGGCGCATGCACTGGCATGGAGCTCGACCACCCAGTCCGAGTTCTTGCTACAGGCAATGGAGGTCGTTTTCAGGAACGAATCGCTTCATCGCGAATGGATCAACGTCGAGGTCGATCTCAGCTTTGCTTCCGAGCGCTGGCGCAAGCTGGTTTTCCGCCCGCCCGAGAAGGGTGCGACGACAAACCGGCGTTATCTGGAACTGTGCGTACTGTCCGCCATGACGAGGGAACTGCGCAGCGTAGACTGTGCGTAGCCGACTCGGATGCCTTTGCAGACTATCGCGATTACCTGTTGCCCTGGCATGAATGTGAGAAGCGCCTGCCGGGATACAGCGAGAGGCTTGGCATTGCCGACAGCAGTGCCGGCTTTGTGGCGCAGCTGCGCGAATGACTCTCCGATGCCGCACGCCAGTTGGATGAGCGTTTTCCCGAGAAGTCCGACCATGTGACGGTCAACAAGGCAAGTGAGTTTGTTGTCCGTCGCACCACGGCGACGGTCATCCCGGAAAGCGCGGGGGCCCTGCAAAAGGCGGTCGTCAAGCGCATGCCTGTGCGCAATCTGCTG
>NZ_CAXTGZ010000570.1:0-3832 GCF_964243625.1 uncultured Caballeronia sp. | reverse complement strand
AACTATTTGCCTCCTCCGCAGCCTGCGCCGTATTCGACGCCTTACGTTGCGCCCTACCGGGCGCCGGCCAATAGCGCACGTCCCGTAACAGGCAACGGTGGGTACGGTCCCGATACCTATGGTTCGAGCCAGTCCGGCGCGCCATCGGCGGCACCGTTGCAGCCGTACCCGGGACAAGGACCGGCTCAGGACTCAGGGCAGTACCAGGCGCAATATCAGCAGCCGTTTCAACAGCCTTATCAACAGCCTTATCAGCAACAGCAAGCTTATCCGGCACAGCAGCAGTATCAGCCGCAGCCTTATCAACAGCAAAACCAGCAACCTTATCAGCAGCAAGATCCGGCGATGAGTTCGCCGTGGCCCATGTCGCCTGCCGCGCAGGAGGCACAAAACAACGCGCAGGCGCCTCAGCCGCGTGTGTATTCGAGTACCTCGGCAGCGAAGACGAAACGCGCCACAACGACTAAAGCGACCCAACCCGCGTCGCGTCATGCAACGCGTCGCTACGCCCCTGCCGCCGACGAAACCAACTACACGCAACAGCAGCCTTACGCGTATCCGCCGCAGCAACAGCAGCAGCCGTACTACTCGAACCAGCCCTACATCCCGCAGCCTCCTGCGGGCTACGCGCAGGCGTACGTGCCGTCGCAGACGGCGCAGGTTACCCAGCCCGGCCAACAGCCGTATCAGGGCAACATCGCAAACGCACAGACGCTTGGTGTCGCCGATGAACTCGCGCAAATCAATCGCGCGCAGTCAAGCACCGTGTCGGGCGGCGTGGTGTTTCGCAGCCGCACGGGCGAGGACGGGTTGTCGAACCTGACGGATATCGAGGCGCCTATCCAAGGACGGATACGTGCGGGCAATGGTCACGTGGTGGTCACGGCGACACCCGTTACGCTCGATGCCGGCACCGCGCAGGAAACCGCCGATACCCTCAAGCGTTTCGGCTCGGGACTCGGCTCAGGACTCAGCGCGGGAGGAAGCGGGCGCCCTGTCTCCAATCAGTACGGCAACCAGACCGCGAGCGGCGTGGGTTTGTCGGTGGGATACGAAACGAATAGCGTGCAACTCGATGTCGGCACTACGCCACTCGGCTTTCGCGAAGAAAACGTCGTGGGCGGCGCCCAGTACAAAGGCGCGATCACCGACAAGGTCTCGTACTCGGTCGCCGTGGCTCGCCGCGCGGTCACGGACAGTTTGCTGTCGTATGCCGGCGCACACGATTCGCAAGCAGGTATCACATGGGGCGGCATTACGTCGAATGGCGGACGCTTCGACCTCGGCTGGGACGACGGCACGAACGGCGTGTACCTGAATGGTTCGTTCCAGTATTACGACGGCAAGAACGTCGCGAGCAACACGGCGGAAAAAGGTGGCGGCGGTTTCTACACGCGCCTCTATTCCGATGCCAACCAGACGTTGACCGCCGGCGTGAACACCACGCTGATGCACTACGACAAGAACCTCTCCTTTTTCACCTACGGCCAGGGCGGATATTTCAGCCCGCAACAGTACGTGATCCTGAACTTGCCGGTGGAATACATGGGCCGCAGCGGCGCGTTCACGTATGACGTGAAAGGCTCGATTGGTGTGCAGCATTACCGCCAGGATGCGTCGGATTATTTCCCGACCAACGGCAACGTGCAGCCGGTCGGCGGCACCGGAATCACGGCCTCGCAGGGTGGCGTCTACGGCAGCCAGACGAAGACGGGAATCTCGTATTCGTTCAGCGCAACGGGCGAGTTTCAGCTTGCACCGCAATTGACGGTGGGCGCCACGGCTTCGCTTGGCAACGCGTATCAGTATCGTGAGTATCTGGCGGCGGTTTATATTCGCTACAGCTTCACGAAGCAGAACATGGTGCAGCCATCGTTCCCGCCTTCGCCTGTCAGCTCGCCTTACGTATCGATGTCGAACTGAAAATCATGATGCCCCGGTGCGTTGTCAGCCCGGGGCTTCATGCTTTAAACCAGCACCCCTCCGCCGTCCACCACGTAAGTCTGGCCCGTCGCAAAGCCGCATTCCATCAGGAACAGATACGCGGCGGCGACGTCACGTGCTTCGCCTACGCGTCCTGCGGGCAGGTGTTTGCCAGCCTGCTCGTACATGGCTTCGCGATCTGCCTCGGACATGTTTTGCCACAGGTTGGTCGCGACCAGGCCCGGCGAAACCGCATTCACCCGCAGCGGTGCGAGTTCGACGGCCAGCGCACGCGTCAGTGCTTCCATCGCACCGCAGACGCTTGCGCCGAACGCCCAGCCGCTATGCGGACGCAACGCCGCAATGCCCGTAGTCAGGACGATCGATCCACCCTTCGTCATATGCGGCGCGCCATGTTTGACGGCGGTAAGCGCCCCCCAGTAGCGGATATCGAATGCGCGCCGCGCCTCGCTTAGATCCGTCTTCGCAAGCTCTCCAAGCCGCAACGAATCGCCGGCGGTGAAGACGAGGTGATCGAAGTTTCCGGTTGCATCGAAGAACGACTGGATGGCGCGCTCGTCGGTGAGATCGAGCGCGTGGCCTTCCACCTTCGGTCCAAGCGATTCCGCCGCAGCCGCCACCCGTTGCGCGTTACTCGATGCAATCACGACCCGCGCGCCTTCCTCCACGGCGTACTCCGCGACCGCGTAGCCAATCCCTGACGAACCGCCGAGCACGACAATTTTCCTGCCCTCGAGCCGCCCGCTCACATCGATGTTCGTCATGACTCAAGCTCCCTTTTCGATCAGCGATTGCAGCACGGTATCGAGCGGGACGCGGCCGCGACGCACCTCGTTTTGACCGCCTTCGAAGCAGATCCATTCTTCGTTGAACCCGTCGATCATCTGCATGCGCGGCAGCGGATTGGTCATGCCCTGCGAGCGGAAAAGGCCTTCCCAAGTATCACGCGGCACGATGTTCATGCGGACATCGCGTCCGAGCAACCGTCCAAGGCTCGCGGCGATCATGTCCGGCGATACGCGCTGCGTCCCCTCAAGCTCGATGACCCGCCGACCCGTCCACGTCTCGCGCAACAAATCTGCCGCGACCCGGCCGATATCGGCGGTGGCGACCATGGGAACGAGTTTGTCGAGCGGCTGAAGGAAGCTCGGGACGACACCCGTTTCACGGGCCGGCGCAATATCCCAGGCTGCGTTTTCGATGAACCACGCAGCACGAAGAAACGCGACCGGCATGGGCAACGTGCCGAGTTCCTGCTCCATGATCTGGAGCTGGTTGAGCAAGTTGGGCTGTGTGGCTTGCGCGCCGATGGTCGAGAGCACCACGACCTTTTTCGGCCTGGCTGCGGCAAGCGCGGCCCGCAGCGAAGCGATCGCCTTGCGCGCCTCGGGAAAGCCCTGCGTCGGATCGAAGGTCGGCGGCAATAGGACGAATACGCCTTCCGTGCCTTCGAACGCGTGCTGAAGCGCGTGTTGATCGTTGACGTCGGCGACCGCTACTTCGCAGCCCTCCTTCGCACACGCTTCTCCTTTTGCTGCATCGCGCACCACGGCGCGGACATCGTGACCCGATGCGAGCAGCAAACGTGCGACGACTCCCCCGACCTGACCCGTGATTCCGGTGATAGCGAACATGGTGTTCTCCTCAAAAGACCTGCAGCGGACGCTGCGTTGAGAAGAAGTGTGGGCGTTTGAAAGGCGTTTAGCGATGACCTACCTGTCATTTCATTAATGACACGATGTCATTTATCTTTTTTCTCATATGCTGTTACAGCAAATACGGAAAAGCCGTTCCAGCGCGAACTGGAACGGCTTTTAAGCGCTTAAAGCAATGCTTACTGGCGCACACCTTCAGCCTGGATATGCAGCGTCGTCTTCATCTTGAAGCC
>NZ_CAXTGZ010000569.1:0-3854 GCF_964243625.1 uncultured Caballeronia sp. | reverse complement strand
TCATCATGCTTTGGAAAAGTCAGCATGGCGAAACGGTCGGGCCGAGCCGCTTACGTTTTGCGTTTTCCGAGCTGATTGCCAAGAGATTTTTAAGCGTTGATGAACTGTCTCCTATTCGATAAGCAATGCCCAAGCTAGCGCGCAAGTCTGCTCCTTTGAGCGACAAATAACGGACCGCGTCGGGCCTGCTAGTACTCATGCATTTCGGAACAATCGTTACGCCGAGCGAGCTGGCCACCAGGTTGATGGTCGAGGAGATCTGCGGCGCATGCTGAACAACGTTTGGGTTAAAGCCGCATTTTTGGCACGCAAGGATAATTGATTCGGTCAAGCCAAGGCGCGTCGCGCGCGGATACAGGATGAACTGCTCATCCACCAAGCTGCTCAATGGAACGCTTTTTCTCGACGCCAGTTGATGCTGCCGGTTGACTGCAAGCACCATCTGTTCATTTGAAATCAAGTCGAATTGAATGTCATCGCCGGCATCGATCGGTAGCCGGACAAACGCCGCGTCGATGCGTCCGTGGCGTAACGCGTCGACCAATTGCGTCGAGCGGTTCTCTTCGAGCCTCAGCTCGACATCCGGATAGGACTCCCTGAAGCGATGTAAAGAAGCTGTCACGGCCGGGCTGAATGAAGCCGACTCGGTAAATCCCACGCATATTCGTCCTGCAAAGCCTTGCGCGTATAGCCGCGTCCGGTTGATCGCTTTATCGACGCTTTCGAGAATGGCACGGGACTCTTCAAAAAACACCCTGCCTGCGGCGGTCAGTGTGACTTTTCCCGGCGCCCGGTCAAACAGCCGCACTCCTAGTTCCTCTTCCAATGCCTTGATCTGCTGAGTTAGCGGCGGCTGCGCGATGCCGATCCGGCGCGCGGCCCGCGTGAAATGCAGCTCCTCGGCAACCGTCACGAAATACCGCAGATGTCGTAGCTCCATACGTTAAACGTATCCACAAGGTGGTTTCAATATATTGGACAGACATTGTACCGGCTACTAGACTAGTTTCAACCCTTAGACTTGCGTGCTTGGCCGATTCCATACGGACGACGCATCACCCTGACAACGTTTTTTTTCGACTGGAAAGTACAACGTCGGACCAATGAGAACCGCTCAAAAACCAAACAGCCACTATGACTAATAAATCGACCCACGCCCTTTCTCCTACAGCAACGCTTGCCCATTTCGCAGCGACTCTCCAATTTTCAGATATCCCTCACAGCCTAAGCGATCGCATCAAGCTGCATGTGCTTGATGGTCTGGGCGTGTGCCTACATGGCTCCTCCCTTCCCTGGACGCGCATGGTGAGGGACATGGCACTAGCCGAAGGCGGAAACACATCGGCGTCGCTGTGGGGCTGCGGCGATAAGACCTCCGTCTCGCAAGCCGTGCTAGTGAATTGCACTGCAGGACACGCGTTCGAAATGGACGATATTCATAAGGAGTCGGTTCTGCATCCGAACTCGCTGGCGATTCCCATAGCGCTGGCCCTGGCCGAGTTTGCGGGCGCGTCGGGCATCGCCATGAGCGGGCGCGAAGTGTTGACTGCAATCATTGCCGGATACGAAGTCGGAACGAGAGTTGGAAACGCCGCCACCACGTCGTTGTTTCTTAAAGGGTTTCATCCGCAAGGCACTTCCGGTGCATTTGTCGCAGCCGCAACCGCTGGCAGGATGCTCGGTCTGGACGCTGCGCAAATGCAGAATTGCCTCGGCATTGGTGGATCAATGGGCGCGGGCCTGATGGCGGCTCAAGAAGGGGCGATGGTCAAGCGTCTGCACGCTGGCAAGGCAGCGCAAAGCGGCGTCTACGCAGCGATGCTGGCGAAAGCCGGCTTTACCGGCATACCGAATGTACTCGAAGCGGATTACGGCGGCTTTCTCAGCTCCTTTTCGACCCACTATGACCTCTCGAAACTGACGAGCGACCTCGGCAGTTCGTGGGAAACGGGGAAGGTCGGCTTCAAGCTGTATCCGAACGTAACGAGCATCCATACGTCGCTCGATGCATTGCAGTCGATCCTGATAGAAGAATCAATCGATTCAACCAGGATTGCGTCGATCAAAGTGGGATGTGGGCATATGACGTACGTTCACACCGCGTGGCCGTACGTTCCCAACGGCGTGACCGCTGCGCAGATGAATCTGTACTACGGCCTTGCTGTCATGGCAATCCGGGGGAGCGTTTCCGCTGTTGACTACGCGCCGGATCGACTTGCGGACCCGGGCGTGCTTGCCTTCATTAAGCGCATCGAGGCGTTCGAAGATCCCGAGATTGAATCGATGGGATCCGCATATCGACACGGGTGCGCTCTATCGTTGACGACAACGGACGGGACGATGCATACGCGCCGCATTCTAGCGAGACGCGGCAGTCCAGAAAACGATGTCCATGCGGCGGAGATAGAAGACAAGTTTCGCAGTAACGTGGCGGCATTGTTGCCAAATGCATCGCAGAATCAGCTAATCGAACTCGTCTCGGCCTTCGATCAACTGTCAAACGTCGAGCCGATAAATGCCCTGCTTCGCCTCTAGAGGCGCGGTCAAAGAGCCCCTGGTTAAGGTGAGCAAGGTGAGGCGGCGCTTCGATTAGAACGAGCTTCTGTTTCGCTACTTAAAAAACAACTGTCGGAGACAACGGAAATGAACAGTGTTAGCGCGCGCCTCGACCGCTTGCCAATTACATCGATACACCGCAAAGCCATTATTGCGCTCGCCTTCGCTTACTTCTTCGAACTTGGTGATGTCAGCACGTTTGCTTTCGCAGCGCCAAGCCTGATGCAGCAGTGGAACATTAGCGTTCACACGGTGGCGATCATCACATCGGCCGGCTTCGGTGGCATGTTTCTGGGCGGAATTCTAGGAGGTCGAATTGCGGACTTGGCAGGACGCAAACGCGGCCTTGCGATTTTCATCCTGACCTACACGGTTGCTTCGTTGCTGAACGCGTTCGCTTGGGATGCCGCAAGCCTCGCCGCGTTGCGCGTCATGACGGGCATCGGCACCGGCGCAATGACGGTGATTGCGAATACGTGCATCAGCGAACTGTTTCCTGCGAGGCTGCGGGGCAAGTATCTCGCATCCATTCTTACGATCGGTCTGATCGGCATCCCGGCGACCGCATTAGTGGCACGAGCCGTCATCCCGCTTGCGCCCTGGGGCTGGCGATGCATTTTTGTTTGGGGCAGCCTGGGCGTAGTTTCTCTCTACTATCTGGCAAAGCTTCCAGAATCGCCGCGCTGGTATCAGATGCTTGCGCGTCACGCCGAAGCGGAGAGTGCAATTGAAGGCATCGAAGGCGTTGCTTTGAAAGAAACAGGGACGCTTGAAGCTCCGGCTTACACCGCAGCATTGAATAACGATCAAGAAAGCACGAAATACACCGACCTATTTTCTAAAGGTCAGCGCGGCAGAACGGCATTGCTGATCGTGGTCTGGGTATTCCAGACTACCGGCGCCTATGGATTCCTCGCCTGGGTCCCGACGTTACTGGTCGGTCATGGATTTTCTATTGTCAAATCGCTGACATTTACCTGTGTAATAGCCGCCTGCAATCCATTAGGATCGCTAGTCGCATCGAGGTTAGTGGAGCGCTTCGACCGCAAATGGTTCATGACCGCTGCGAGCGCGGCAATAGCAGGTTTCGGCATGCTTTATGCCACGACGTTCGAGCCGGTGTTCATTCTCGTTTTCGGTGCGCTCGTCGTCATTGGCATTCAAAGCTTTGTCGCGGCTATCTATGCTTATACACCCGAGCTGTTCCCGACGAGTCTAAGGTCGTCGGGGCATGGTCTTGTGTACGGCATTGGACGGCTGGCAAATGTGTTCAGTCCGCTTCTTATCGGAACGATCTA
>NZ_CAXTGZ010000568.1:0-3874 GCF_964243625.1 uncultured Caballeronia sp. | reverse complement strand
CGAAAGACGGCCAGGAAATTCCGGAAGGCATTCTCGACGGCGTGATCACCACGCTGTGCGCGCTGCACGACCGCAAGAACAAGCTGAATTCGCGCACCGGCTCGATTTATATCGTGAAACCGAAAATGCACGGCCCCGCTGAAGTCGCCTTCGCGAGCGAACTGTTCGCGCGTGTCGAAGACCTGCTGAAACTGCCGCGCAACACGATCAAGATGGGCATCATGGACGAGGAGCGCCGCACCAGCGTCAACCTCCTCGCCTGTATCGGCGAAGCAAAGGAACGTGTCGCGTTCATCAACACGGGTTTCCTCGATCGCACCGGCGACGAAATGCACACCGCCATGGAAGCCGGTCCCATGATGCGAAAAGGCGACATGAAATCGTCGGCCTGGATCACGGCTTACGAGCGCAATAACGTGCTCGCGGGGTTGAGTTCGGGACTGCGCGGGCGTGCGCAAATCGGCAAGGGCATGTGGGCGATGCCCGACCTGATGCATGCGATGCTCGAGCAGAAGATCGCTCATCCGAAGGCCGGCGCGAACACCGCATGGGTGCCCTCGCCAACGGCGGCTACGCTTCATGCGCTGCATTACCATCAGGTCGATGTTCAGGCCGTGCAGCAGGCGCTCGAGAAGACAGGATACGACAGCGCGCGTGACGCGTTGCTCGATGGCTTGCTGACCATTCCTGTCGTTGAAAAGGCCGAGTGGTCCGATGCAGAGATTCGCCAGGAGATCGAGAACAACGCCCAGGGGATTCTGGGTTACGTGGTGCGTTGGGTCGACCAGGGTGTGGGATGTTCGAAGGTGCCGGATATTCACGATATCGGCTTGATGGAGGATCGCGCGACGTTGCGCATCTCGAGCCAGCACATTGCGAACTGGCTGTATCACGGGGTCGTGTCGGAGGCGTTGGTGAACGAAACATTCGAGCGCATGGCGAAAGTGGTCGATGCGCAGAACGACGGCGATCCGTACTACCAGCCGATGGCCGGGCACTTCGAGACCTCGCTGGCGTTCAAGGCGGCAAAGGCACTGGTGTTTGAAGGGCGCGCCCAGCCGAGCGGGTACACGGAACCGTTGCTGCATAAGTTCCGGCTGGAAGTGAAGGGGTTGCGGGGGTAAAAATATTTACCTGACTACCCTGGTGGATATACAATTATGTAAAGTATATCCATCGAGGTAATCATGCAAGTATCGAAGTGGGGAAACAGCCTGGCAATCCGGTTGCCCGCCGCTGTTGTCGAGGCTCTTGAGCTTCATGAAGGCGACGATGTCGACGTTGTCGTTGCAGGCGCGCGCGAATTTCAGATCAAGAAGAAGCCGACCAGCCGCGAGTTGCTTGAACGACTACGACAGTATCGGGGGCGATTGCCTGCTGACTTCACTTTCAGCCGCGACGACGCCAATCGCAATGACTAAGGTTTTTCTGGACAGCAATGTCGCGCTCTACCTTCTTTCGAGTGATTCGGCCAAGGCAAATCGCGCCGAAGGCTTGATGGCAGAAGGCGGTGTTATCAGCGTTCAAGTGCTCAACGAAGTCGCGAACGTAACGCGGCGCAAGTTATGTATGTCGTGGGACGAGACGGGTGATGTGTTAGATGCAATCCGCGCCGTTTGCAGCACGGAACCGCTGACTGAGGAAACACATGACACCGGTCGACGTGTGTCCGAACGGTACGGACTATCTGTTTATGACTCGATGATCGTAGCGGCCGCACTTCTTGCCGAATGCAATGTGCTGTACTCCGAAGACATGCAGAACGGGTTGATGATCGATCAAAAGTTGCGGGTTGTTAATCCATTCACCAGCTGAAATGTATGCGTCACGCGCCGTGACAACGATCTCAGGTGTCTATGGTTTGATTGGCAATTTGCCGCAGCGAGATGGTTGCAACTTCATCCCACCACAAGGGGCTGGCGCGATCGCGCGAGTTTGCTATAATCCGCGACTTGCTGGAGAGATGGATGAGCGGTTTAAGTCGCACGCCTGGAAAGCGTGTTTAGGGTCAAACCTAACCGGGGTTCGAATCCCCGTCTCTCCGCCAGAATACGTTTCGCATAGTTGAGCAGCGCCAAACCCGCATCGAGCCTCGTGCCGACGCGGGTTTTTTACGTTCCCCCGCCCTCACGGATGCCGGATGTAATCGACCAGCGCCCGCGTATAGGCATCCGGCTTCCGGTCGCACAGACTCACGACCACCGCCACCAGAAACCCCGCCGGCACCCCGAACACCCCCGAACTGATCGACTCGATCCCAAACCACCTCGCGCCCGCAAACCCCGTGATCTGCGTGAAATACGGATAAGTCGAAACGATGTAATAAACGCAAACGCCCAACCCGGCCAGCATCCCGCAAACCGCACCGAGCTTCGTCGTCCGCTTCCAGAACACGCCGAGCACCAGCACCGGAAACAGGCTCGACGCCGCCAGCGAAAACGCCGCGCCGACCAGAAACAAGATATTCCCCGTATTGAGCGACGCCACATAAGAAGCAAACAACGCAACTCCCAGCAACAATATCTTCGATATCGTCACCCTCCTCTGGCTGCTCGCGTTCTTGTCGACCATGCAGTAGTAGACGTCGTGCGAAAGCGCATTCGCGATCGTCAGCAACAAACCATCGGCGGTGGAAAGCGCCGCGGCCAGCGCACCCGCCGCAATCAACCCAGACATCACATACGGCAAACCCGCAATCTCCGGCGCAGCAAGCACGACCATATCGGGCTGCATCTGAATGCCGGCCCAGCGCACGATGCCATCGCCGTTCACGTCGCTGATACGAATCAGATACGGCTCGACCTTGCGCCACTGCATGACCCACGTCGGCAGATCGGCGAACTTGTGCCCGACAATGCCAGTCAGCATTTCGTACTTGATCAGCACGGCGAGCACGGGCACGGTGACATAAAACAGCGCAACAAAAAACAGCGTCCAGCCGACCGAACGCCGCGCCGATGCAACCGATGTCGTCGTGTTATAGCGCGTCAGGATGTGCGGCAAACTCGCCGTTCCCAGCGACAAGCACAGCAATAACGACAGGAAATTGCGCCTGTGCAACCGGGCGTTTTCATCGTCGGATGGAGGGAAGGCCTGGGCCATCGGAACTGGCGGCGCGGCGCGTTCCAGCATGGCATCGCGCTCGCGTGTCCATTGGATCGCAGCGTCAGCAGCGTCCTTCGGAAAGGACGCCAGCTCGCGCTCACGTTCGCCGATATCGCGCAAAGGGCCGTTGTGCCGGCGCAGGTCGGCGATTTCATCGGTAAGCCGCGCCTGTTCCGTTTGAAACGATGCAGGCAACTGATCGATCTGCGCCTGGATCTGCTGCGCCTGGCGCCGGTAAGCATCGCGAACGTTCGCCTCCTCGGGCGAACCTGCGACCTGACGTTCAAGCGATTCCACGCGCTCGAGCAAGTGCCCATAAGAAAGTTGCGGCAGCCATCCAAGCCCTTCGCGATGCGCGATCATCGAGACGGGAATCAACATGGCGCTGATCAGGATGATGTACTGCGCGACCTGGGTCCATGTGACAGCGCGCATGCCGCCAAGAAACGAGCACACGAGAATGCCGGCAAGTCCACAAAAGATCCCGATCGCAAAGTCGATACCGATGAACCGCGATGCAATCAACCTGACGCCCTGAATCTGCCCAACGAGATAAACGAACGAACACAGGATGGCTGCAAACGCCGCAATGCCGCGCACGAGGTTGCTTGAAAAGCGTGTGCCGAGAAAATCGGGGATGGTATAGCGCGCGAGTTTGCGGACGTACGGCGCGAGCAGGAACGCAACGAGGCAATACCCTCCGGTCCAGCCCATCATGTAGGCAAGGCCGTCGTAACCGGTTGCGTAGATGGACCCGGCCAGTCCAATG
>NZ_CAXTGZ010000567.1:0-3876 GCF_964243625.1 uncultured Caballeronia sp. | reverse complement strand
TGCCTGCCGTCACGCCCGAAAGCGCGACAGATTTCTTGGGCTTGAACCCGCTGGCGGCGGGTGCTTCTTTCGTCAAGGTATCGCTCATTCGACCCAGTCTCCTGATAGGTAGGTCAAGCTACTTCGTCCTGTGAAAAAAGCGTCTTCGCGCTTTCGGGAATTTCCTGCGCCGACGCTTTCGCGCGTCGCAGCACTGACCAGTAATATCGATAACTCGCGCGATCGTGCAGCGTATCCTGATACCGCGTCGGGCCCCACTGCGCGGTCTGCGCGGCAAGCAGGATCTCCGTCGCTGTAGAGATTTCATCGCTGCGCGGCAGGAAGGCATCGACGATCGGCTTGATCTGGTCCGGGTGAATGCTCCACATGCGCGTGTAGCCGAACTCGTTGCGGGCGCGCCGGGCATCGTTTGCGACCACGCTCATGTCGCGCACTTCGGTGCAGACGTTATGCGACGGCACTTTCCCGTGCGCGTGGCAAGCCGCCGCGATCTCGAGCTTCGCGCGCCGCACGAGCGGGTGATCGAACTGGCCGGGAGAGCGCATGGCGGTATCGGGAATTGCGCCGTTATGCGCCGACACAAAATCCATCAATCCAAAACTCAGCGCTTCCACGCCGGGCAGGGCAGCGAGGTCGAACACCTCGGCCAGCGCGCCATGGGTTTCGATCAGCAATTGGCACGGGATGGCGTGCTGGATTCCGAACTCACACCGCGATGCTTCGATAAACGCGACCATCTCCGCGGCATCGAACACGCTGCGGATCTTCGGAAGCGTGATGTAGGCAGGCGCCTTTTTGGCGGCGCGCAGGATGATGCGGACATCGTCACGCCACGCGCGATTTTCGAAGTCGTGTATCCGTACGCCGACGCGGCCGAAGCGATCACCTTCGCTGCCCAGAAACGATGCCACCAGCTCCGCGTGCGTTGCTTCCTGGCCGACCTGGGCACCGTCTTCGCAATCCAGCGTGATATCGAACACCGGGCCGAGTTGCGCCTGCAATGCGAGCGATTTCCGGATCAGCTTCTCACTTCCAGCATAGTGATCGCACGGGGGCATCACAGCAGGGGGCACATCACCTTCAAACAGCACTTCGGCGGGGGTGAGAGCGCGCATCGTCGGCGTCGGGTTTGCTTTAGAGAGGGTGGGAACTGCGGATTCGAATACGTTCGGTTGTGCGCAGAGCTTGCCCAAACGCACTCGAATCAGCCGCGAGCGCCCGCATACAACGGCGCTCGCGTGACTACATCAGCCTGCTTACTTGCCCAGCAGATGCGCAACACCGTCGCGCTCTTCAAGCAATTCGTTCAGCGTGCCAGTCATCTTCTCGCGCGAGAACGCATCGATTTCCAGGCCTTCGACACGCTTGTATTCGCCGTTTTCGCACGTCACCGGCACACCATAGATGATGTCTTCCGGGATTTCGTACGAACCGTCCGACGGAATGCCCATGGTGACCCACTTGCCGTTCGTGCCGAGAACCCAGTCACGCACGTGGTCGATTGCCGCATTGGCAGCCGATGCCGCCGACGACAGACCACGCGCTTCGATGATCGCGGCGCCGCGCTTGCCGACCGTCGGGATGAAGGTGTTGCGGTTCCATTCGTCGTCGTTGATCAGCTTGGTCAGCGACTCGCCTTCGACCGTGGCGAAGCGGAAATCCGGATACATGGTCGGCGAGTGATTGCCCCACACGGCCAGCTTTTCGATGGCAGCGACCGGCTTGCCCGACTTCGATGCCAGTTGCGACAGCGCACGGTTGTGGTCCAGGCGCAGCATTGCCGTGAAATTCTTCTTCGGCAGGTCCGGCGCCGATTTCATGGCGATGTACGCGTTCGTGTTCGCCGGGTTGCCGACAACCAGCACCTTCACGTCGCGGCTTGCCACGTCGTTGAGCGCCTTGCCTTGCACCGTGAAGATTTCTGCATTGGCGGACAGCAGGTCTTTACGCTCCATGCCCTTCGAACGGGGACGTGCGCCGACCAGCAACGCCACGTCTGCGTCCTTGAACGCGACCTTCGGGTCGTCCGTGACGACCACGCCGGCCAGCAGCGGGAATGCGCAGTCTTCCAGTTCCATGACTACACCCTTGACGGCGCCTTGCGCCTGCGGCAGGTCGAGCAACTGAAGGATGACCGGCTGGTCCTTGCCAAGCAGATCGCCATTGGCGATGCGGAACAGCAGCGAGTAACCGATTTGACCTGCGGCGCCGGTGACGGCAACGCGCTTTGCGGACTTAGCCATTGAGACACTCCTGAACGGTGCGTGAAACGCTAGGGGAAAACGCCATTTTAGGCGCGTTACGCGAAGCGTTGATGAAGCAAGTGATCCGAACTGCGCGGGCAGCCCTGAAAAGCCTGTAACAACGCGCCTGAGGCGGGATTGTCACTGACCGTCCGTAGCATGCCGGCAATCGCAGCCCGCTCCACATGCTGGAAATCGGGTCTTGCAAGCGGGAGTTTGCGCGGAGTCAAGCTTCTTCGGCGCCACCCAACGCTCCGGGCGTCGCGTTTTCCGTCGGGCGCGGGCGTTGCAAGAGCGGGGCACTGGCAGCGGCCAAGCGAACACGAAAGCCGTTCGGCTTGAAGCGATGAGCGAGAGGCATATTGGCGCGAACCCGATGCGGATCATGAGAAGTCCATGCGAAACGCGCCTTGCTGGCCAACAGGCCGGATGCACCGGGTGACGCGTGCGCCACCCCGCAAACCCTTGCTCGCCAAGGAGTGTAGAATTCGAATGATGCAAAGTCAACCATATCATATGTCTTATATAAGACATAGGAATGACCGGGAAACCGCTGGACGCGGCTCGGGCCTTTATGATGAAATGCGCGGATGAATTCGAATCCAGCGAGCACGACGAACCCTTCCGGCACGCCCGGTGCGACTGACGCCGCGCCCGCTTCGTCGCCGACGTTCAGCCCGCTGTACCAGCAAATCAAGGCCCTCATCACGCAAGGGCTGGAATCGGGCGAATGGAAGCCCGGCGAAATCATCCCCAGCGAAGTCGAGCTTGCCGCCCGTTACAAGGTGAGTCAGGGCACGGTGCGCAAGGCCATCGATGAACTCGCAGCCGACAATCTTCTTGTAAGGCGCCAGGGGAAAGGTACATTTGTTGCGACGCACAATGAAGATCGCGTACAGTTCCGCTTTCTACGGTTGCTGCCTGAAGATGGCGATGTCCACCCCCACGTCAGCCGTTTGCTGGAGTGCCGCCGCGTGCGCGCACCCGCCGAAATTGCCCGCCAGCTCGACTTGAAGCCTTCCGATCCGGTGGTGTGCATCAAGCGTCTGCTGCAATTCGACGGCGAAACCACCGTATTCGATGAAATCTGGCTGCCTGGCGCGGTATTCCGCGGCCTGACGGCGGAGCGGCTCGCAGACTACAAAGGCCCGCTTTACGCCATGTTTGAAACCGAGTTCGGTACGCGCATGATCCGGGCATCGGAAAAAATAAGAGCGGTCGGCGCTGACGTCGCGGTCGGAGAATTGCTGGGAGTAAGCGAGGGGTCACCGCTTTTATCTGTTGAGCGTGTGTCCTATACCTACGGCGACCGGCCGGTAGAAGTCCGGCGCGGCTGGTATGTCACGAACGGCTATTACTATCAAAACGATTTGAGTTGAAACAGAACGTGGACGGCTTGATGACGAACCTTGAGGGTCGACATAAAAGCCTTTCTCACGCGATTAGCAATAGCTTCTTGTGAGGCATTTCGCTGCAGCGCGATATGAAAAGGCGCTAAAATCGCGGACTAGTGTGATAACAAAGTTGGGGTCTAGCATGGCTGAAGCTGTAAAAAAACCAAGGCCTGAGTACCGGAATATCGGACTTGCTCAGCTCGCAACCTACCGCTTGCCGCTAGCGGGGAAGGTTTCGA
>NZ_CAXTGZ010000566.1:0-3885 GCF_964243625.1 uncultured Caballeronia sp. | reverse complement strand
CAACTGGTTGATGATCTTGACCTTCGATCCTTTGCCGTGGGTGTCACCCAGCCTGTACACCTTGCCCGCAATTGCCGCGAGCACGTCTTCGCAGGCAGCGTACGCGGCAGCGGGGCCGGAGGTCATCATCGTCATCTCGCCTGAGGCGGCGCGTGCTGCGCCGCCCGACAGGGGCGCATCCAGCATCTGCAGACCGGCCGCTTCCACGCGTTTTCCAAGCTCGATTGCAAACGCGGGCGACACCGTTGCACATGCGAGCACCACGCCGCCGGGTTTCATCGATACAACCGCGCCCGGTTGCGCGTCTGTGCCGAACAACACGGTCTCGGTCTGCGCTGCGTTGACTACAACGGTGACCACGACTTCGCACTGGCTGCCCAGCTCCGCAGGCGTCGCGCAGGCAATGCCGCCTTCGCTTGCGAAGGCTTCGAGCACTTGAGTGCGGACATCGCATGCATGCACCTTGAAGCCTGCGCGCAGCAGCGAGCGCGCCACGCCCAGACCCATTGCACCCAAACCGATCACGCCTACGTTTCTGGACATTTCGTTATCCTTTCGATTGATGCGTCAGCAGATCCCGGCTTCCGCCAGGCGCCGAGCGGCGTTATATAGATGAGTCTGGGCGGCATTGCGCGCGGCCAGCGGATCGCGTGCGCGAATGGCGGCTGCAATGCGCGCGTGTTCCTCGCGCACTTGCCGAGAAAAATCTTCACGCAGCGCTTCATTGCGGCGCGTCACCAGCGTGCCCGCTTCAAGATATTGATTGAGGAAAGCGAGCGTGGTGAGGAAGTACGGATTGCCCGTGGCGCTCGCAATGGCGCGATGGAACTCAACATCCTCAGTGACGCCGTCGTCGCCTTGCTCAACGGCGACATCGATTTGCGCCAGCTTCGCTTCGATGACGTCCATTTGTTCGTCGGTCCGGCGCATGGCCGCCTCCGCCGCGACTTCGGCTTCGATAGCCCGGCGCAACGCCAGTATCTGCACGACCGCGCCTGGCTCCACGGCCTGCGCGTAATCGATGCGCAGTGGCCGAATCCCTGCCCGCTCGACGATAAACACGCCGCTGCCCTGCCGCGGTTCGACCATGCCCTCGTTCTTGAGGCGGGAAATCGCTTCCCGCACGACGGTCCGGCTGACGCCGAACTCCTGCGCCAGCACGGCTTCCGTCGGCAATTTGCCGGTGCTTGTGAAGCCGCCCTTTTCGATCTGCAGAAGGAGTTGTTGCGCGACGGAGTCGCTCAGCGCCCGCGCGGGAATCTTTTCGAACATGTATGCAGCATCGTTAATTTGTTGGGTGATGTGGTCATCATACAAATTTCCAACAAATTTAAGATACTGGCAATTACCCTGATCTGCCTGGCGCTGCGAGGACGGGTGCCTAACGAGCGAGTATTGAGCGCGAGGTGCTTGTCCGCACCCCGCGCAACTCAGTCGGCGCGTCGCTGACCCTAATTCTGAACCGCAGCCCCGTTCGCCGAACCGTTCGATACGCCGCCATAAGCGTGATCGGCGTTGAGCTTTGCCTCCGCGGCCTGGATATCCGCCGGGTAATTTATGTCGCTGCTTGCCGGGTTATACCCCGCCTGTTCGACCCGAACCAGATCGGCCCTGACCTGTGCCCGCGTTATAGGGGCGTTATCCGAGGTATCGGCCTGAGCAAAAGCGAAGGAAGGAATCGCGATGACAGCGGCGGCGATAGTTGCGCATATCGATGCTTTCATGATGGTTGCCTCTTGAGTGGTGGAACGTCAGTGCGGCACTGCTTTCTATGAGCGATGCCTGACTGTCATTTTGCGCACCCAACCGTGGCTCCAGGCTGACGCCAGGATTACAAGCGCGTCATGTTCGCCTCATGAGCGGTGCAAGCATCAGGCGGCGTTTAAAAAATCACGCCGCAAGCATTCGGGTCCCGCGCTCACCCAGGCTTGCCACCCTGAACACCCCGACCGCTTCACGCAGACTGTTGGCCTGATCGGCCATCGCTTGCGCCGCGGCGGTGGCCTGTTCGACGAGCGCCGCATTCTGCTGCGTGACCTCATCCATCTGGCTGACAGCAACGTTGACTTGTTCTATCCCGGTGCTCTGCTCCGACGAAGCCGCCGATATCTCGGCCATGATGTCCGTCACGTGTCTCACCGACGTCAGCAAATCGTTCATGCTGCGGCCTGCATCGGCGGCGAGACTCGATCCTGTATCCACGTGACCGAGCGATTCGCCGATCTGATCCTTCACTTGCTTTGCAGCGCTTGCGCAACGTTGCGCGAGCGTGCGCACCTCTCCTGCAACCACCGCAAAACCGCGGCCTTGTTCTCCTGCACGCGCCGCTTCCACCGCAGCGTTCAGCGCGAGGATATTGGTCTGGAACGCGATGCCTTCGATCAGCGTAATGATCTCGCCCACCTTCGATGAACTCGCGGAGATCTCCTGCATCTTGCTGACCACGCTCTCGACCACATGACCGCCGGCAGCCGCTGCATCCGACGCACTCTTGGCAAGCAGGTTGGCTTGTTTGGCGTTATCGGTATTCTGCTTGACCGTGGATGTCAGCTCTTCCATGCTCGACGCCGTCTCCTGCAACGACGCCGCCTGCTCTTCAGTGCGCTGCGACAAGTCCAGGTTGCCCTGCGCCATCTCGTTCGCGGCAACCGCGATCGAATCCGCCGATGTCTTGATGCCGCTGACAATGGCGCTCAACTGCGCGCGCATGGCTTCGAGCGATGCCATCAGGCTGCGGTCATCGTCACGACCGAGAACGACCGGCACGCTCAGGTTCCCGCCCGCGATCTCGCTTGCCACGCGCTGCGCTTCACCGGGTTCCGCGCCAAGTTGCTTCAGGATGCTTCGCGTGATGACCATCGCGGCCACCACGCCGATGATCAACGCAGCCAGCGCCGCCCCGAGCGTCACCACACGAAGGCGCGCGTAATCGGCTTGCGCACGGCTTGCGTCGTCGAACATGGTTTTCTTTTCCAGCTCGATCAGCGAGCGCAACGTCCCGCGCCATTCGATCTGCCTGGGACGCACTTCCTGGATCAGCGACTGGTTTGCCGACGCCTTGTCGTTCGACAAGATCTGCTGCGCCGTGCGCGCCATCAGCGGCATGGTGGTGGCTTCGTCGGACTTGAGCTTGGTCAGGAGCGTCTGCTCGGTGTCGCTGACATGTCCGCTGGATGCAAACGTCGCGGCGAGCGCACGCGCTGCGTCGTCATAGATGCCTTCTTCATGCCTGATCTTGTCGACGTTGGCCTTGACCTCTTTCTCGTCCTCGAACAGCAGCATGTCGCGGATCGCAATGGAACGCTGGTCCAGCGAAGAACGCATGGTCTGCGCAAGCGTCATTTCCTGAGTGCTGCGATCCACGATGTTCGTCAGCGTGTCGTTGATTCTCGACATTCCAAACAGCCCGACGAAAGCCACCACGCCGAGAAGCACCAGCAATGCACCAAAAGCCACCGAGAGGCGCGTCACAACTTTGAACTGATTCATCAACATGACCTTGTTATTTGAGTTTGAAAGGCGGGCAATACCAATGCGCATGGCAAAGCCAAAGCGAATCATTTGCAAGGCTTCCGAAATGACGATGCCTTAGCTTTCGATGCTGTAAGCCATCGCGATGACAACTGGTCGTGTCGTCTCTCTGTCATGACGCCGGTTTCGGCGCCACGGGACACAAGGGGAAATCGGCTCGCATCTTGGAAAACGCGCGCGCATCCCTCTATTTGATGGCCAGACCGTGCGGGAGAAAATTTCGGTCTAGCCCGGGCTCGAAGCAAGCGTCGCTTCGAAACTCCAAGGCTGATTAACGGCAAACGAGCGCCATTCTTTAACGCTGCGCCAGATTAAAAATTTTTCAGATCAAATGGAATAGGTGGGACATGACGG
>NZ_CAXTGZ010000565.1:0-3887 GCF_964243625.1 uncultured Caballeronia sp. | reverse complement strand
GCTGCACGGCACGTTGGCGATGTATCGGCGAAGAAACCCGCGCTGAAGCGGACAGTACGCCTGGCGCCTCGCCTGCTTTCAATCGATACCACCAATGGTTTTACCAACGCGGACATGGCCACGAACGGCAGCTTCGCCAGCGCTTCCGGTTTAGTCGGCTTCCCCCATGTACTGATGAACTCGGGACTCGCGACCAGCCACTTCACGAAACCGCCGATTTTCACCGCGCGATAACTCGAGTCCGCTAACCTTCCGAGGCGAATGGCGACATCGACGCTTTCTGCAACCAGATCCACCATCCTGTCCGCAGACACCAGCTCGACCTTCAACTCCGGATGCGTCCGGCGCAAGCCAACGAGCATGGGCGCGATAACGTTCGTCCCGTAGTCGATCGGCGTTGCCACGCGCAGCGTGCCGCGCAATTCGCCGGAGCCTTGCGCGAGCGCCGAAATCGCGTCTTCCGCTGTGCTCAGGATCTGCCGGCTCGCTGCGTAAAACGCCTGGCCGGCCTCCGTGACGCTCACGCGTCGCGTGGTTCGCACGAGCAGGCTGGCGCCCACTTCCGCCTCGAGCCGCTGCATGTGCGTGCTGACCATGGTTTTCGCAATTCCAAGGCGGTCGGCCGCGGCGGTCAGCGAGCCAGCTTCGACCACCGCCGCGAACACCACCAGCCGATTGAGGTTCACACCGCTCAGGTCGGTCATTCGATTGTCCACTATAAAAGGATTGTGTTACCACGATTATCCGTCTTCTCGCATCGCGCGTGGCGGCCTATTCTACGAAGACTCACTCATCAATCAATTCGCCAGGATCCGACCATGCCTTCTGCCATCAAAACCAAACCAGATCAGCCGATCCGCTTGCACACGACGTTGTTGTCCGGACACGGGCATCGCGTGAAGCTTTTCCTCACCTTGCTCGACCTGCCGTTCACGACGATCGAACTGAACATGAAAGCGGGTGACAACCGCAAGCCCGCCCATCTGGCGCTCAATCCGTTCGGCGAAGTGCCGGTGATCGAGGACGGCGACATTGTTCTGACGGATTCGAATGCGATCCTCGTCTACCTTGCGCAAAAGTACGGCGATGCATCGTGGCTGCCTGAAGATCCCGTCGGTGCCGCAGCCGTTCAACGCTGGTTGTCGCTCGCTGCGGGCAAGATCGCGTATGGACCCTGTGCCGCGCGTCTCGTCACCGTGTTCGGCGCACCGCGCGATCAAGCGGGGGCGATGCGCATTGCAGAAGATCTCTTCGCGATCATCGAGCCCGAGTTTGGTGACAAGCCGTTCGCCGTGGGGCAAACACCGACCATCGCGGATATTGCGGCTTACTCGTACATCGCTCATGCGCCCGAAGGCGGCATTTCGCTCGATCCATATCCCAATCTGCGCGCGTGGTTGAAGCGCGTCGAAGCATTGCCGCGCTTCCTGTGTATGCCTGCCTCGAAGGCCGGCTTGCTTGCCGAGTCCGACTGATTGCTCCGTACCATCCACCAACTGGTGAACGCCCATGTCCGATACCCTTGTCGCCGCTCCGCCTGCAGGCTGGAGCGCTGTTGAATCGCCCTTTCACGCCGGCGAACTGGCGGCACAGGAACTAGCGGGGGTACGTGAGCGCATGGACGTCAATGCGCGTCGTGGAATTCGTGACTACATGCCCGAGCAGCATCGGCAATTCTTCGCAGAGCAGCCGTTCATGGTGCTGGGCGGCGTCGATGCTGCGGGACAACCGTGGGCAACATTGCGTATCGGTGAACCGGGCTTTGTGTCCACGCCCGATGAACGCACGTTGCGGATCGCGGGCCACAGCCTGAAAGGCGACCCTCTCGCAAGCGCGTGGAAAGCGGGCGCATTGCTGGGCGGCCTCGGCATTCAGCCCGCCACGCGCAGGCGTAATCGCGTGAATGGCGTGGTCACGTCCGTTGACGAAAATGCGATCACCGTGGCCGTCAGTCAGAGCTATGGCAACTGTGCAAAATACATTCAAAGCCGTACGCCGACGCCCATTGATTTCGGCAAGCAGGCGCGTGACGACGAGGCGCCTGTCATCACGGATCATCTGAGCGACGCCGATCGCGAACTGATTGCCAACGCGGACACGTTTTTTATCGCGAGCGCGAATACATCGGACGATGCGGGTATCGGCCGAGGCGCGGACGTGTCGCATCGGGGCGGCAAGCCGGGGTTCATTCGTATCGACAGCAAGCACGCGCTCACCACCCCCGACTTCAGCGGCAACCTGTTCTTCAACACCATTGGTAATCTGATGCGTGATCCGCGCGCGGGTTTGCTCGTGATCGACTTCGTCAGCGGCGACCTGCTGTATCTGGCCGTGGATGCAGAAGTGATCTGGGAAGGTAAGGATCTCGAATCATTCGAGGGCGCGGAGCGCCTCATCCGCTGGCGTGTGCGTGAAGTGCGGCGCACGCGCAGCGCTTTGCCGTTGCGTTGGTCGGGCGTGCAATACGCGCCGCAACTGGCGAAGACAGGGAGCTGGACGAAAGCGCCGAGCGCGTGGCGCACGCTGAACGTCGCCGAGGTTCGCGACGAAGCGCCCGGCATCAAGTCGTTTTATTTCGAGCCCACCGATGACGAGCCGCTCGCGTCTTTTGCGCCTGGCCAGTTTCTGCCGATCCGGCTGAACATTCCCGGGCTCGCGGCGCCGCTGATCCGAACCTATACGCTTTCCGATGCGCATGACGGCAAGCGTTACAGGATCACGGTGAAGCGTGAAGGTGTGGCATCGACGTGGTTGCACGAGCATGTCGATGCGGGCAGCGTGATGGAAACGAAGACGCCGGGTGGCGCGTTCGTGCTCGATCGAACGAGCTCGCGTCCGATCGTGTTTGTATCGGCGGGAATTGGCATCACACCGATGATCGCGATGCTCAACAGCGTGCTTTCGAACAACGACCGTACCCAGCCCGAGCATGTGTATTTCATCCACGGCGCGCGCCGGGCAATCGATCGCCCCTTCGCTGACGAACTTGATGCCGCAGCGCAGGCGTTTCCGCAGCTCTCGATTCATCTTCGCGATGCGCAGCGCGTGGATATCGACTATCTCAGGAGTGTGCTGCCATTCGGCGACTACGACTTCTACCTCTGCGGTCCGGCTGCTTTCATGCAAGACCTGTACACCGGCTTGCGCGCGCTGAACGTGGCCGACGACCGGATCCGTTTCGAAGCGTTCGGACCCGCGAGCGTCAAGCGAACTGAAAGGTCCGCAGCAGTTGCACCTATTGTCCCGGTCCGTGATCCTGAGCTTATGTCGAAGGTCATTTTCATGCGATCGCAAAAGACCGCGCAATGGTCTCCCGAAGATGGAAGCCTCCTCGACTTCGCCGAAGCAAACGGCGTGGCGGTGGCATCGAATTGCAGATCGGGCGTATGCGGCACATGTTCCACGCGCCTGCTTTCCGGCGATGTGGCGTATCCCGTGCCCTGCGAGGGAGAGGTCGAACCGGGACACGCACTGATCTGCAGTGCGATTCCCGCGAAAACAGGTCAGGGCGAAAACTCGGTCGTGGTGCTGGACGCCTAGGGCACCCCTCAATCATGCACATTCGATATGGTTATCTGCATTTGATATTTAACCCTCGAATGCGCGAATGTTAGCCTTTGGAGCAATCCACCGGGTAGCCGACTCCCGGCTCGACCGCCAAAGGACATTCAATAATGAGCACCCTCCCCGCCACACCCGAACTCGCGCTCCACGCATCGCCCGTCCGCAAATTCTGGTTCGATGAAGTCCCGCCGCCTGCATCGCTCGCGGCTGAACGTCGCCACCGGCTCGAACGTCTTGCAGGCGCATTCCGCCTGTTCGCCCGATACGGATTCGACCAGGGTCTCGCCGGCCACATCTCCGCCCGCGACCCCGAATGGACCGAT
>NZ_CAXTGZ010000564.1:0-3890 GCF_964243625.1 uncultured Caballeronia sp. | reverse complement strand
GGTCACGTAGACCTTACGCGAATTGGGCAGCGGCGCGACAGCGGCTTCGTCGACGTGAGCGTCGGCGGACAGGAACTTCGGATTGGCGTTCATGCGGATCTATCTCCATACAAAGCTTTCGTGGGGCCGCTAAGCAGGAGACGAGACGGAAGGAGTCGGAAATCGCGAGAGGTGAGACGGCAAAGGCCAGGTGCGAGATCCGTACGCTTCCCTGCGCTGGCATTATCCAGATCAGGTTCAAAGGGTATTTCTCACCCGCGACACACGGACAATCCCGACAGACAGATTGCGATGTGCAGCGCAGGACCCCCGCGTTAGCAGCCGCAACAATACACCCCGGCGTAGCGTGTTGGCAACCATCTGTAACGATCTCGCGAAAGCGCGCGGCGCTTACTGCATAATGGCGTCCACTGCGTGCTGTCATGGTGTTTTCCCGGATGCGCCCCGAATATTTTCGTGCTGCCCGGTGTCACCTCAAGCGCGCGGCGGTTCGTGCCGGCTTTCGAGCGGGTTCCGAGCTTCGGCATGGTGATGCCCGACCCTTTTTTGCTGCTTCCGACATGTTGTTCTGCCTTGCCCGTTTTGCCGCGATATTCGAGCGGCATGCGCGCCGTTCATCGGGTCCCCGGTTCCTTCCGGCCGGATCGATGCCGGCGGTTCCGAGCATTTCTTCGGATTGGGCCGCACGGCCTGCCGATACTGCCAGCGGCGCGGAGTAACGGATGTCCACGTCGTTGCCGCCGCCGCAGTCTTCATCGACACCTGCTTCTTCGTCTTCTTCGCAGTACATTCCGCCCGCGCCGCAGACTTCGGCGGACGTGTTGCCGTTTCCGCAGCCCACCGCCGATACCCAGGAGACGGGCGCGACGCAACCAGATGCTTTTTCGCCTGATACGGCGCCGCCTCAGCGCCGTCCGTTCAACCTGCCCGGCTATTTCCCCTTCCGGCTTCCAGCAACGAGAGGCGGGCGCATTGCGCTCGCGCTGTTCGTGGTCTATCTGGTCTGGGGCTCGACCTACATGGCCGTGCACTTGTCGCTGGAAGCCTTTCCTCCGCTGATGCTTTCCGGATTGCGCAATCTGTTCGCCGGCATCGGCTTGTTCATTTTTGCGGCGCGGCGCAATCCGGTCTGGCCGAAAGCCGCCGAAGTCCGCAACGCGGCGCTGGTCGGAACGTTGCTTGTGGGTTTATCGAGCGGGATGCTCGCGTTCGGCATGCGTACGGTCGAAACCGGAACGGCCGCCGTGATGGTCGCGACCGTGCCGCTGTTTGCCACGGTCATCGCCGCCATTGCGGGGCGCAAGGTGGCGAAGGGCGAATGGGTCGCGGTCGGGCTCGGGCTGGTCGGCATTGCATTGCTCAATCACGGCGATCCGTCTTCCGGTTCCACGGCAGGCAGCCTGGCTATTCTTTGCGGCGCGGTCTTCTGGGCCGGCGGCTCTCATCTCGCGAGCCGTCTCAAGCTACCTTCGGATCTGCTGGTATCGACTGCCTTGCAGATCGGCCTGGGCGGGCTGATGGCGACCATCGTGGCGTGGGTATCTGGCGAGCGCATCGTGAGCATGGCGTTCACGCCGTTCCTGTCGTATCTCTACCTCATGCTCGTCGGTTCGATGGCCGCCTACGTGGCGTATGCATACCTGATCCGTCACACGAGCCCGATTATCGCGAGCAGTTGCATGTACGTGAATCCGGTCGTGGCCGTGGTTATCGGCGCGGTGTTCCTGGGCGAGGTGATCACGAAGTGGACCGTCATGGCGACGCTGATCATCCTGGCGAGCGTGGGGTTGTCGTTCTGGTTCGATTACAAGCGGCGCGGGCTGGTTTGAGGTTCGAGCGCAAGACGAAAAAAGAGCCTCCGAGGAGGCTCTTTTTTTCACATTTGCATTGCGTTCCCGGCGCGCTCGATCAATTACGCGCCGCGATCCGTTCACATTACTCCGCGCCGTGCTTGTCGGCCGAGTTCGTGAGCGCGTTGCCCGCCTTCGAAATATCCTGACCGGCGCCCGCCGTCGTGTTGCAACCTGCGAGTGCTGCGGTTCCTGCGATCAACAGCAAAGCGATGAGTCGAGTCATGAGCAATTCCCCTTGAGTATGCTGCAATTGATATGGGCAACTGGCCTAGTGTCGATAAGCCGAAAAACCTTGCCCGAAGTCCGAATCCCGGCCATTCAGCGTATTAGCTAACACATCGTGGCTTTGGTTACGAGCGACCCTTGAAACGTCTTCACCTGAATCATGGTTGGCGGCTTCGTTTCGATCGACCACACCGGTCTGAAGAATCTTAAAAAATTGGCCGTCCGCAGGCTGTAGGTGCGGATGTTTTTATCGTGTAGGCTAGCTCTGCAACTTGTGTCGGCGCTGTCCTACACGACTCAAATCAGCCAATGTCACGCCGTAAAATTGCGTACGCGGGGCATGGTCACGCGGATATCGGTGCCATGCGGTTCTCGCCGCTCGATCTCGATGCGCCCGCCGCGCGCGCTCACCCGCTGCCGCATGCCGAGAAGCCCGTGCGTATGCGTGCGCAGCAGATCTTCCGGCCGGATGCCGACGCCGTCATCGGCGACATGCATGGACACGCGCTCATCGTCGAGCGCCAATGCAATCGATACCCGCGTTGCCCGCGCGTACTTCGCGGCATTCGTGAGCGACTCCTGCGCGACGCGGAACAACGCGATCTCCACTTCCTCGCCAAGCTTGATGTCGTCTTCAGGCAACGCGAGGTCGAGCGTCCAGCCGGTGCGTTGCGCGGTCTCGTCGGCAAGGGTGCGAAGCGCCGTGACAAGACCGAAGTTCGCGAGCACGGTCGGGCGCATGTCTTCGATGATCCGCCGCTTCAGCGCTATACCCTGATCCAGGTTGGCCAAGGCGCGGCCGAGTTTTTCGGCCATTGCGGGTTCCACGCTTTTCAGCTTGTTGTTGACCCAGGCAACATCCATCTTGCTTGCCGTAAGAATCGAGCCGAGTTCGTCGTGAAGTTCGCGGGCGAGTTCCGTCTTCTCGTTTTCACTTACCGATTGCAGATGCCACGCGAGCGCTTCGAGTTGGCGCGTGCGCTCGAAGACGAGCTGGTCAAGCTCTTCCTGTTGCGTGATAAGTTTCTGCTGCACGCGGTCCTGCTTGTCGAGCTGGATGCCGAGGTTGCGAAACAGAAGCAAGAACAACACGATGTTGAGCGCACACAACGCGCCCACGCAAAACGTGGAAATGCGCTGGTCGGCGCGGCTTGCATCGAGCGCGGATTGTGCGCGATTTTCCTCGTTGAGGCGCAACAGGGCGAGGGTGGTGTCGAGCGTGTCCGAGGTGGAGGCGGCCTGCGCGTTCAGGCCGGCGTTGATGCGTGCATCGAGGATGGTGCTGAGCTGCCGGAAACTGGTAAGCGCAGTATCGTCGGCCTTGCGACGGTAATAGGCGTCCAGCAATGCCACCGAGTTGCGTATGCGGGCCGCCGCAGCGTTGTAGTCCACGAGAGTCGTCGCGTCCGGCGCCGAATGGAATGCGCGCTCGTCGGCGGTGAGTGACGCAATGTCACCGTTTAGCGCCGTCAACAAGGTGGTCGCGCCTTTGGCCTCGAGCGCGGTCTCGTACTCCGCGGCGATGCGCATGCGGCCGGACTCGAGGATCACGAGACCGCCAACCGTGATCACGATGGCCACGGTCATCGCGACGGCCCAGCTCCAACGGCGCATCCAGCCGTTGATGCGCGCGTTCAGCCGGGCTGCATGGCGCGCGAAGCTCGGGGCCGGGGCCGCCTTGCTGCCGTCGTGCATAGAGGAAGTCATAAGGATCGCCGGGTTTTATGTAGCCAGTGTAACTTTCCGAGTCGGTCGGGGCCGCTGAATCATTACGAAACACGGCAACCCAAGACATTTGAAAGCGTTTGTCGG
>NZ_CAXTGZ010000563.1:0-3893 GCF_964243625.1 uncultured Caballeronia sp. | reverse complement strand
AACAAGCACGCCGTGCCCTCTTCCCATCGAATTATCCGGACGCCGCTCGCTGATCTCGCCCCGCTTTCGCCGCCGGCGTTGCGCGCCGACATCGACAGCAGCAAAACGTTGCGGCACAATCCGCACGTTTCGCGTTCGGCAGGTCACCAGACGCCCTGCCGCTTTTTTATTTGGAGCGCGCTGTAACCCAATGCCGCGATGAAGCGAATAACACAAGGTAATGGCGTGTCGGGTGTCGAAGAGCGGCTGAAGTCGCTCTTCGTACGCGGCCTGGATGGCGACGCGGTTGCGTATCGTGCGTTTCTGGACGACCTGACGGGACACCTGCGCGGTTTCCTGAGGAAACGTATCCATTATCTTCAGGACGACATCGAAGACATCGTGCAGGAAATCCTGCTGGCGGTGCACAACAGCCGCCATACATATCGTCCGGACGAACCGCTGACGGCGTGGGTGCACGCCATTGCGCGTTACAAGCTGATGGATTTCTTTCGGGCGAGATCACGGCGCGAAGCGCTGAATGATCCGCTCGACGAGACGCTCGATATCTTCGCAATTTCAGATGAAGAGCCCGCCGACGCGAAACGCGATATCGGCAAGTTGCTCGAGCAGTTGCCGGACCGTCACCGGTTGCCGATCGTGCATGTGAAGCTGGAGGGTCTTTCCGTGACCGAGACAGCCACGCTGACGGGCATGTCGGAGTCGGCGGTCAAAGTGGGCATTCACCGAGGATTGAAAGCGCTGGCAGCAAAAATTCGAGGCACCGCATGAAAACCGACGACCTGATTTCGCTTCTCTCGACAGGGGTCACGCCCGTCGATACCGGCCTGTCGCGACGCCGCTTCGTGCGCGCGTTGCTACTGGGCGGCATGGGTTCGTTCGTGCTCATGCTGGCCGTCTACGGCTTGCGACACGACCTCGCTGTTGTATCGCGCACACCGCTCTTCTGGGCGCGCTTCGCATTTCCCGCAACACTTGCCGCGTGCGCGCTGTTCCTGGCGGCGCGCCTGTCGCGCCCGGGAACGAGCATCGGCGCATTCTGGGCAATGCCCGCCGTGCCGATCCTTGTAGTGTGGAGCGCTGCGGTCGCGGTCCTGTGCCTGGCTTCCCCCGATGCCCGCATACCACTTGTAATGGGCACGACGTGGCGCTCATGCCCGTTCAATATCGTGTTGCTTTCGGTGCCGGCTTTTGTCGCCGTGTTCTGGGCGATTCGCGGACTTGCACCCACGCGGTTGCGACTCGCAGGTGCCGCGGGCGGCATGCTGGCGGGAACTATCGCGACCATGGCGTACTGCCTGCATTGTCCCGAGATGAGCGTAGCCTTCTGGGCTGTCTGGTACTTGCTTGGCATGACGCTCGCCACACTGATCGGCGCGTTGCTCGGTCCGCGTTTCCTGCGCTGGTAATAAGCTTGACGGGGCAGCCAGCTCGGCTAATGAGGCGCAATCGCCGCCTCAAAAAAATTCGCACGCAAGCGTAACCTTCCTGCAGATCAAACCGAATAGAAGTCATGCGTCCTGTCCTGCGGCCTTGGGCTCGACGCACTATCGGTTCCTGTCTGCGGAGTGGCCATGAAGACCAGCGAGTTTGTATCGATGCTTGCCACTGGCATCGCCCCGACCCACCCTCGTGTGATCGCGCGACGTTTCGCAACGGCACTGTTTTTAGGCCTGAGCGGCGCTGCCTGCTTGATGGTTGCCCTCTACGGCGTGCGCGGCGACATGCCGCAAATGCTTACCACGCCTCTATTCTGGCTGAAAGTCGCGTTTCCTCTTGCGGTCGCTGGTGCGTCGCTTTTCATCGCGACCCGTCTTTCACGCCCCGGTGCGGATACGGCGTTCGGATGGATCGCGCTTGCCATTCCACTCGTGCTTATCTGGGTGGCGGCGTTGATCGTGATCATTGCCGCACCGCCGGCGCTTCGGCTTCAACTCGTGCTTGGCAGCACGTGGCAAGTCTGCACGATCAACATCGCGATCTTGTCAGCGCCGACTTTTGTTGCTGTGTTCTGGGCCATGAGAGGGCTTGCGCCAACCCGGCCGGTTTTGGCGGGCGCTGCGGCAGGACTGCTCAGCGGCGCTCAGGCCGTCCTTGTCTACACACTTTATTGCGTGGAGATGACCGTGCCGTTCTGGGGCGTGTGGTACGTGCTTGGGATGATGGCGCCAACGATTGTCGGCGGGATTCTGGGACCGCGTGTGTTGCGCTGGTAGCGGCCGACGCGGCAGCCACGCGCTGCCGAATCGATCAGGCTAGTCGACGACCCGCACCTTGAATGGGCACTGCGGTGACTGCAGCAAGTATTTTTGCATCGATGTAACCCGTTTCATGTGCCGGTCGAATTAGATTTCATCCGCCCCATGTCTGGAGTCCGCAATGCGCCCTTCGTCTGCTTCTGCCCTCTTTGCTATTTGCATCTCACTCTGCGCCGCGAGCGCCAACGCTGCATCGGGTAATACGTGCAGTGCGTCGAGTCCCGCTCACCGCGCGGCGCTCGTAGAACTCTACACAAGCGAAGGCTGCAATAGTTGCCCGCCCGCCGATAACTGGCTTGGCGCACTCGATCACGCACGCCGGACCGATACCATCGTGCCGCTCGCCCTGCACGTGGACTACTGGGATAACCGGGCGTGGAAAGACCGGTTTGCACAAGCGGCATTCACCACGCGCCAACAGCAACTGACATCGGCTGGCAGTGGACATGTCGTGTACACGCCGGAGATTTTCGTCGGCGGAAAGGAGTTGCGCGACTGGTCGAGCGACGCGAGTTTCGAATCGCGTATAAAACAGTTGAACAGCGAAACGCCGCTCGCCGATATCCACATCGACGGCCATCCGTCAGCGCCCGGCCATATTGCGTTCAACGCATCGTTCACAGCGCGCAAGAACCTCCCGGACGATGCCGTCGCCTACGCGGCCGTGTATGAAAACCAGCTCGTCAGCACAGTCAACGGCGGAGAAAACAACGGCGCGACACTGCATCACGACCGCGTGGTGCGCCAATGGATCGGACCCATTCGATTGACCGAAGGACGCGCGCAACTATCCGGCGATTACGCGTCGGATGCCATGCGCTTCGGCGTCGTTGCATTCGTTGAACGTGGAACGAACGGCGAGGTGCTCCAGGTGGCCGAACTCGCTTCGTGCGGCGGGTGACTATCATGGCCGCTTAGTGCGCAAGCTCTGCTTCGTGTTGCCACGCTGGAAACGGATCCTTGAACCTGTGCCAGGCTTCAGGTCCCTGCGACATTTCCGCATCGGTGAGAAGACACGCGTCCAGCCGAGCACGCAACGCCGCTTCATCCATATCGATGCCAATCAGCACCAGCTCTTGCCGTGCATCGCCGACCTGCGGGTCCCAGTCCTCCTCGATTGATTGCAGCGACTCAGGGTCTTGCGGCCAGTAAGATTTCGGCACCGCGGCCCACCACAACCCCATCGCGCCGTGACGGCATACACCGCCGGCTTGCGACCACGAACCGACATAGGTAGGCCTGCTCGCAAGCCAGAAGAACCCTTTGGACCGCACCACGCCCGGCCATTCGCTTTCGATGAAATCCCAGAACCGCTCAGGATAAAACGGCCGGCGCGCCCGATACACAAAGTTCGTGATGCCATATTCGTCGGCTTCAGATCTACGTTCGCCGCGTAACGCCGTGAGCCAGCCCGGCGCTTTGGAAGCCTCATCAAAATCGAATAGCCGGGTGTCGAGCACCTTGTCCAGACTCAGCTTGCCGAACTCGGCCATCTCGATCTTGTCACGCGGGATGTCCTCCAGGCGGGCCACAAGACCCAGCGGGACGGCCATACGCTGGCTTTCCCTGGCGCGGAACAGCAGCATCGCGGTCTTGTCGGCGGAGCTTTGGGCCTCCACCGCGGCGGAGCGCAGC
>NZ_CAXTGZ010000562.1:0-3900 GCF_964243625.1 uncultured Caballeronia sp. | reverse complement strand
CCGTCAGGCTCGGTTGTGTCGACTCGTTCGCGGCGACCGTCGGGCCGGAACTTATCCGCGCGGTTTCCGGGTCCGCCCGTCAAATATCGCTCTGGTCGGGTCTTACGCCGGGTCTGGCAAAACAGATGCGGTCGCGCGAAATCGATATCGCAATCTGCACGCAGAGCATGATCGACGATCCGCGTGTTGTCGAAGTGCCGCTGTTTTCAGAAAGTTTCGTGGCGGTCGTCGCGAAGGCGTATGTGGCTGAACGACCCGATATCGACTGGCGGTCGCTCGCCCGAGAACTGCCGCTGATCCGTTACACGCCGCGTTCAGTCATTGGCCAGCAGGTAGACCGGTTTGCGCGGCATCTCGGTATCGAGAGTGCTCGGCGATACGAGTTCGACGCAACGGATCCGTTACTTGGCCTTATCACGGCCCGCCTCGGATTTGCGATTTCGACGCCGTTGTGTCTATGGCAGGCGCGTCATTATCTCGACGATATCGCCGTGCTTGCACTGCCTGGAAGCAGCTTAGCCCGACACGAGTTCTTCCTCTTGCACCGTGAAGGAGAGTGGGCCGATTTCGCGGCAGAGATCGTCTCGCTGACGCACCGCGTGCTGCAGCATGGTATTCGGCCTGCGCTGCTGCGGGCAGCTCCTGCATTCCCTTCCGATATCTTTCAATGAAAGCGCGCGCGACGCTTCCCGGAGAGGCTTATTGCGCCGGTAATACGCGCCAGGGATGATGATTCGCAGCATGACGGGTCGAAGACAGTGGGCGGCCATATTCGACGAAACAATCCTACGAAGTTTCACTGCAGGAAATAATATTGCATGACAATAACGTCGTGTGCATACTACGGCTTCGATGAACGGGGAGCGGATCTGTGCGAGTTGGCCGTTGCGATTACTCCGAAGCGGTGACGAAGAATCACCCTCCCCGAACAGGGGCGAGAGCGGTGGCACAGCTTTCGCTCGTGGGGTCAACCCGGCTCCCGCCTTTCCACGGGCCGAACGCAAATGAAAGCATCGTCTGTCGAAAGAGGCTGGTCAAAGGAGCAAATCGCTTTTCACGCGCGAGACAGAAGCCGTCAGGAGGTGCAGCGATGAAACGCCATCCTTTGCCGAACACGCCTCAGGGCCTTCGCGACATTCGCTTGCTGAAGGTCGTGGCTATCCATCCACTCGACCAGGACGGGGAGGAGTTACTTGCGCAGCTGCGTCGCATTGGCTGCCGCGTGTGCCGCTTCTGGCCGGCACCGGCGACGCTGCCGCCAGAGACCGATATTGTCTTCATGGCGGTCCGCCCGGAGGCGCTGGCCGACAGGCTGACGTGGCTCGATAGACCGGATGCGCCGCCCGTGATCCCGGTCGTCAGCTACGAGAATCCGATCTTCATCGACGTCGTCATGAAGCTGAATGCGTATTGCACGGTGCCTTCGCCGGTGCGCTCGTTCGGCGTACTGACCGCGATCGCGGTCTCCCTTCACCAGCATAAAAACCGCGTCGCGCTCGAGCGCTATGCGCAACGCGTCGCGGATAAATTCGCTGACCAGCGCCAGATTCAGCGCGCCAAATCGATCCTGATGGAGTCGCGCAAGCTGACCGAGCCAGATGCGTACGAGTTGTTGCGCTCTCGCGCAATGGAGCAGCGCCAGTCGCTCGAAGTGACGGCGGACGTCATCATCAAGGCACACGAAAGCCTGCATTTTTGACGGAGCGCATGCCCTTCCTTGTGCAGAATAAAGCACATGGCGCACGACAACTGTGCGAACAAACGCCACGTTGGTGATCAGCCCTGACCAATGCTGGCATGACACCCGCCTGCCTTGGTGTATTGCCGATGGCACGGCTCTTGCGGAACTGGAAGCACGCGAGAGCACAGTCGGTCCACGATAGTGCGTCACCGTCAGGCGTACTGGTTGAGTTTCAACCGGTGTGTCCATACAAGTTTCGTCATCTGAGACAAAGGCGTCCCGGATGACATCGGCCAAAAAGCCCGACAGCCAGGAGTGCCCTGGCTGTCGGGCTTTTTTTCGCGTCCCCGGGCGGTTAGCGCGCAACACGGCGGTGATCGCGGGCTTCGGCGCTTTGACTTCCGGTCCGTCGGACACACTGAAATCGAGGCAGCGCAGACACATGAAAGAACTTCCTCTCTCTTCGACACCCAGCGATGCGGCGCGGGCAGCTTCGGCGCCTGCAGGCTGGCGGGGTGCGCTTCTGCTCGATAAATATTCCGTGCTGATTCTCGCGCTGGTGCTGCTGATCGCCATTCCGGCGCTGACGGGCGCGTTCCGCCTTGGCCTGTTCGCGAAATACCTGAGCTTCGCATTCTGCGCCGTGGGCCTCGTCCTGACGTGGGGCTATGGCGGCATTCTCAGTCTTGGCCAAGGCATTTTCTTCGGGCTCGGCAGCTACATGATGGCGATGTACATGAAGCTCGAAGCGAGTTCCAACGACCCCGCTGCGGCGGTGTTCGGGGGCAGCGGTCCACCCGTGCCCGACTTCATGACGTGGAACAGCATCGACAAGCTGCCCTGGTGGTGGGCCCCGTTCGAACACGGCTGGTTCGCGCTCCCCGCGATCCTGATCATCCCGACGATCATTGCGTTCGTGCTCGGCTATGCCAACTTCAGGAAGCGCGTGGGCGGCGTGTATTTTTCGATCGTGACGCTGGCGCTCGCGTCGATCATGTCGATCGTGATCATCGGTCAGCAAGGTTACACGGGCGGCGTCAACGGCATCACGAACCTGCCGACGTTCATGGGGTACAGCATCCAGAGCAATACGGCGACGCTCATCATGTACTACGTCACCTGCGTGCTGTTGCTGTGCGCCGTGCTGGCCGGACGCTTCATTCTCAAGAGCCGGCTGGGCAAGGTGCTGATTGCCATCCGCGACCGGGAAGACCGCATCCGTTTCTCGGGTTACGACCCGGCGCTTTTCAAGGGCTTTATCTTCGCGGTCGCGGCACTGTTCTCGGCAGTCGGCGGCGCGATGTTCACGCTGCAAGTTGGCTTCGCCTCGCCGTCCGTGTGCGGGATCGTGCCGTCCATCGAGATGGTGATCTATGCCGCGGTCGGTGGCCGCCTGTCACTTGTCGGCGCGGTGTACGGCACTGTGATCGTTGGAGCCGCCAAGAGCTTTCTCTCCGAGAATTTCGTGGGGTTCTGGGTTTATTTCATCGGCGCACTGTTTATCTTCGTGCCGATGTTCTTGCCCAAGGGCCTGGCCGGGATCATCGACTGGTTGCGCAACCGTGAGCAGAACCGGCAGGACAAGAACCAGGGAGCGGTGCAATGAGGCCGATGATCCTGGAAGTCGAAGACCTCACCGTCTCCTTCGATGGCTTCAAGGCGGTGGATGGACTGAACTTCTACGTGGAAGAGAACGAGCTGCATGTTGTTATCGGCCCGAACGGCGCCGGCAAGACTACCTTGCTCGACATGATCTGCGGCAAGACAAAGCCGACCAGCGGCCGCATCGAGTTCAAGGGGCTGCACCTCGAAAAAATGCTGGAATACCAGATCACGCGTGCGGGGGTAGGCCGGAAATTCCAGAACCCGATGGTCTACGAAGACCTCACGGTCGCGGAGAATCTCGAGATCTCGTATCCGAAGAAACGCGATGTCATCGGGTGCCTGTTCTTCAACCGGAGCGAAGCGGTCCGCGATGAGATCGATCGGATCGCGGCGATGATCTTCCTTGACGATCAGCTCGATCGCAAGGCGGCTTTGCTGTCGCACGGGCAGAAGCAGTGGCTGGAAATAGGCATGCTGCTGATGCAGGATCCCGAACTGTTGCTGCTGGACGAACCGGTGGCCGGCATGAGTGCGAAAGAGCGGGAACTCACGGGCGTGCTGCTGCGCAAGATCGCCGAGGGCCGCTCGGTAGTGGTGATCGAGCACGACATGGA
>NZ_CAXTGZ010000561.1:0-3949 GCF_964243625.1 uncultured Caballeronia sp. | reverse complement strand
GTAGGCGCCGACCAGCGGGTCGCCGGTGAAGTCGACCTTCTGCCCCGGGATGACCGTGCCGGGCGTGCCCGCGCCGCTCATCAGGTTGGCCGGCAGCCCTGCGCCCGTCACGGCGTAGGCGTAGAAGCTTGCTTCGAGGTATTCGAGGTTGAGCGCGAAGTTGAGAATGTCCGCATCGCTCGGGCCTGTCTGAGCGTTGGCATTGTCGCCTGAACTGCCGCCGCATGCGCCGAGTATCGTGCCGCCGACGAGCCCCAATCCCAGCCCGCCTGCGCTCCTGAAGAACTGCCGGCGTTTGGCCAACTTATTGGCGCGGCGTTCGAGGATATCGAGGATCGCAATTTCTTCTGCCATGACTATCTCCTTTCCTGCATATTGAGTAATTAACCGTACGGCGCCATTCGAAGTGCACAGCCGAGTTAAAGCAGCGGCTGCACCTTGCAACAAGGAGCCGTGATGCATGAGACATGAGGATGAGGTAATGAAGACAGGCCGGAGCGATGAAGCCCTGATGCCATCAGGACGGCTGATCTTCACGTAGCTAAATACGCGGGCCTGAGATGAAACGGATGCACCCGGTCGCGAATATATTTCTGTTTCTTTCCGGTAGCGACATGGACGAGTGCGCGGGCAGTTGTCTTTGTTGCAATGCGCAACGTAGATAAACGCGTTTATCGATGTGCAAATACGGCGCGCCGGAGGCCCACTCGATGACCGGAGTTCGTGACGTTGACGGCACTGCGGATTGGCCCTCCGCCCTTCCGATGGTAGAATGCCGTCCGCCTGGCGGGGTGATGAAATTGGTAAACATAGCGGACTTAAAATCCGCCGCCTAACGGCTTGCCGGTTCAAGTCCGGTCCCCGCTACCAGCACCCGATACGGCTTTGGAAAGACGGGCGGACGCCACTGCCGCCTGTGCCTGCTATCGTTTCCGGGCGATTCTGCCAATGCCCGCCGACTGAAGTAGACTGCGCGTCTTGTCGAGCGTCTCTATTAGCGCGAGCCCACATGAAACATCGAAGCCTCTACACGGTTGCCGCTGCCGCCGTTCTCGCCTGTACCGCCGGATGCACGACGGGGTATCAGAACGCCCAGCAATGCAAGGCGAAGATGGTCGAGACCTATCCCGCTTCCAGCCCGAAGCTCGACTATGAGATTCCGCGTGTTTCCTATCGCGGGACGCGCGTGGTAGTGGAAGGCACTTACATTCTGAGAGTTGCGCCAGCGGGCGCGACACCGATCAAGACCACGAAAACCCCTGTGCCGGCCGCGGTGGAATGCACCTTTGACGGCGATCAGATGCGCACATTCCAGTGGCTCGCGCCGGCCACGCTTGCCGCGAAATATCCCTTGAAGCCGGATCAGGCCGACACGGATTGACGCCGTTCCCGGACGTGCTCAGTCCCGGGCGCGCGCATAAAGATGCAGCGCGTCGAGCACGCGGTCGAATTCCAGGGATTTATCGAAGAAATGGCGCACGCCGTATTGCAGGCAGCGCTCGCGGTAGGCCGGCAACGCATGGTTGGTCAGCACGGCGGCGAAGGTTGAATCGGTGATGCCGGTGCGTTGCAAGTAAGAAAGAACCTCGATGCCCGAGCCGCTCTTCAACTGCAAGTCGACGATCACCGCGTCGAATGCCGCCGAAGCCAGCAGCGCAATCGCGCCTTCAGGCGTATCGGCCCAGGCACTCACTTTCAGCTCGCCGGACGCATCGATGGCCTCCACGAGGCTGCGCCGGATCAACGGCGAATCCTCGATCAGCAACACGCTCAGCGGCCGCTTCTGTGCAAGCCTGGTTTCATCGGCGATCGTTTGTTGGCCCACGGCGGGCATCCTCCTGCTTCCTACTCGATCAATCCGTTCTTGATCGCGTAATACGTAAGATCGGCGTTATTCGCGAGGCGCATTTTTTCGAGAACGCGCGCGCGGTACGTGCTGATCGTCTTCACCGACAAATGCAGCTCATCCGCAATTTCAGTCGGCAGTTGTCCGCCGGCAAGCTTGCAAAAAATCTGGAACTCGCGCTCCGATAAGGCCTCGTGTGGCCGCTCCGCAGCGGGCTTTTCGAGCTTGTCCGCGAGTGCATCGGCGATGAATTCCGACAAGTACCGGTGCCCGCGCGCGACCGTGCGAATGGCGCGCACGATTTCGTCGGGTGCCGCATCCTTGTTCAGATAACCATTGGCGCCGGCGCGCAGCAGGTTGATGGCGTACTGGCTCTCCGGATAGCCCGAAAGCATCAGCACACCCTGCTCCGGGCGAATCTGCTTGATCACGCGCAGCGTGTCTATGCCGTTTTTATCCGGCATCGCAATGTCCAGCAGCACCACATCGAACGCGCTCTCACGCACGAGCGCGATAGTCTCGTCCCCGGTGGACGCTTCGCCTGCCACTTCCATGTCGGGTTCGTCGGCAACGAATTGCCGGAACCCGCTTCGCACGATTGCGTGATCGTCCGCTATCAACACTCGAATCATCTGCGCTGCCCGCGGCCGTTTTATATTCGCACCATTGTACTGACGGCGCGCGGCGGAAATCATTCCGCCGCGCGCCGTCTTTCGCTTTCAGTCGTCCGTTACTTCAACGCCCTGTCAACCGTCGAGGCCGTCGAGCAGGTCGGCCATGTCGTCGGCGTGTTCTTCTTCGACTGCCAGAATCTCCTCGAAGATACGGCGCGTGGTGACATCCTTCTCGCCGAGATACCGGATGATTTCCCGATACGTATCAATGGCGATGCGCTCGGCGATCAAATTCTCACGAATCATGTCGATAAGGTTGCCGCCTTCCTTGTATTCCGAATGCGAACGCGACGCCAGGCTGTCCGGCGCGAAGTTCGGCTCGCCACCCAACTGGACGATGCGTTCGGCGAGGGTATCGGCGTGTTCCTGCTCTTCGGTCGCATGTTCGGCGAACTCGCTCGCGACGGCTTCCGAATGGATGCCCTTCGCCATGAAGTAGTGACGCTTGTAGCGCAGCGTGCACACGATCTCGGTCGCGAGCGCGTCGTTCAGCAGCTTCAGCACGACATCCTTGTCAGCGCCATAGCTGGATGTAACGGGACCGTCGTCCATATGTTGACGTGCGTCGGCGCGGATCTTCTCCACATCCAGCACGAACGGATCAGACTTCTGACCGGCCTCGTTGGGTTGGACCGGTGCAGCTTTTACAGCAGACGATTTCGACATTGATGTGCTCCAGATTTGGGGTTCTAATTTCAGCGATTGGACGGGATCCGGACGCGTGCCGGGATGAATAACAGCTTGGGCGGCGCGTCTACGGTCGCTGTGTTTATCGCCCGCATACGGCGTGCCCGGTCGTCATGTCCGGAACACTCCCAGCAGCAAGGTCACGACAAACACCACGAGAAAAATGTAGAAGAGAATCTTTGCGATCTCGGCGGCGCCCGCAGCAATCCCCGTGAAACCGAACACCGCGGCAATGATCGCAATGACAAAGAAAATGACGGCGTAGTGAAGCATGGTGACCTCTCCGTCCGATGGAGCGTTCCGGGCGTCGGGTTCGCAAAGTCGGCTTCGTTGAGTCCCCTTGCGAACCACCGGCCGCATCGAAGAAACGAGCGGGCGCTAGTCGACTATCTTCTTCGTCACTACAAAGCCGAGCACGAGGAACACCACGCAGACGATCAGGAACAGCACGAACAGGAACTTGGCAATCCCGGCCGCACCCGCTGCAACGCCGGTGAAGCCAAGCAGACCGGCAACGACGGCGATAATCGCGAAAAACAATGCCCACTTCAACATGATCGGTTCCCCATAGAGTTGGTCTTGATGACCGGATGGTAGCGGCGAGTCGGCCGGCTTCCATCTGGATGCTGGCCGTTTTTGCTGTAGGACGGCGCCGACAAACGCTTTCAAATGTCTTGGGTTGCCGTGACCTCGGCATGATCTCGACGCTGGCGGGCAAGGGCGAATACGTCATCCTCGATGC
>NZ_CAXTGZ010000560.1:0-3961 GCF_964243625.1 uncultured Caballeronia sp. | reverse complement strand
ATTGCCGACATTGAGCTTTTTCTCCATCGATTGACTCCAGCGCGAGAGCGGATAACACAGCGCGAAATAGAAGACCCCGACCAGCCCGAATACGAGGAACGGCTGAAAGATCGAGTTATTGATGATCTGGCCGGCACGCGTCAGTTCGACGAAACCGATCACCGACGCAAGCGATGTCATCTTGATGACCTGCACCAGGAAACCGACCGTAGGCGGCAATGCAAGACGCAGCGCCTGCGGAATGATCACGAGGCGCAGGGTCTGCCAGCGCGTGAGCGACAGGCACTCGGCGGCTTCCCATTGCGGTTTTGGCATGGCGTCGATACACCCGCGCCAGATGTCCCCGAGATACGCGCTCGTGTATACCATCAGCGCAAAGCCGGCCGCGACCAGCGCAGGCACTTCAAAGCCGTACACCGAAAACCCGAAGTAGACGATGAACAGCAGGATCAGCAGCGGAATGCCCTGAATTGCCTCGATATACACCATCGCCGGACGGCTCAGCCAGCGGCGCTTCGAGATGCGCGCGAGCATCACGCCAAAGCCGCCGATGCTGCCCAGCACGAACGCAAGCGCGGACAACGCGAGCGTCCACCAGATCGAATGTACCAAATAGAACAAATGTGCCGAAGTGAAGCCGCCGCTCATGCTGCACCTCCGGGAATCACGGTATCGATGCGGCCTTGATCGGGCGCCGGCTTCCCTGCTCGCTCGGCGGCCTTGCGCATGACCCGCTTGCGCTTGAACGCGACCTCGCCCACGGCCCACGCCGCAAGCTTGATCAAGAGCGACAACGCCAGATAAAGCAGTGCCACCACAATGTACGTCTCGAGCGAACGGAAGGTATCGGACTGGACGGTGTTCGCGGTCGCTGTCAGTTCTTCAGCCGAAATTTGCGACGCGATCGCAGACGCTTGCATCATCAGCAGAAACTGGCTGGTAAGCGCCGGATAAACCTTTTCGATGGACGGCTGCAGCATCACATGCCAGCCGATCCGCCAGCGCGACAACCCGAGGCATTCCGCCGCTTCGAGCTGGCCGCGCGGCACCGATTCAAGCCCTGCGCGAATGATCTCGGCCGCATAAGCGCCGATGTTGATGATCATCGCGAGCGCGGCTGCAGTGAACGTCGGCATGCGCACGCCGAAACTCGCGAGCCCGAAATACAGCAGGAAGACTTGTACGAGAAAGGGCGTGTTGCGCACGGCCTCAATGTAGATCGAGCACACATGCGATAAAAGCTGGTTCTTGCCGCGCTTGGCGAACGCGACGAGCGTGCCGACAATCACGCCGAAAAATACCGCTACCGTTGTCATCTTCAGAGTGAGCCAGGCGCCTTTGAGGAACACCGGCCAGTAGGGAAGCAACGGACTGAAATCGAGATGGAAATTCATCGCAGCAATGTCTTTGGTTAGTACGGACGCGGGCTTCGGCACGCTGCTCGCGCCCGCTTGCACTCTTCGCTTTGTTGCGCCCGGCGTATCTCAGAATCTTCGTACTGCAACAACACCCGGGCCCGCCGTTTTATTCAAACGGTCCGGTAGTGGTGAACGCCCCGCCCTGCAGCATTGCCACGGCGCTCCCGGGTGCGGGAGCTGGCTGCGCTTCGACTTTGGCGCGGAAGGGTTCCGACGAGTCCTGCGGCACGAACCCTAGCTTCTCGGCATAGCGGTTATCCCACCATGTGACCCTGTTGTCGGACATCCCATATACGACGGTGTGACCCACGTCCGGGGTGAACAGGCTCCGTTGCAGCAGGTTGAGCAGGTCGTCGTAGCTGAGCCAGCTCGCCATCATGCGGCGGTCCTTCGGTTCCGGAAACGCCGATCCAATTCGAATGCTCACCGTCTCGATGCCATAGCGGTCGAAGTAGAACTGCGCCACGTCCTCGCCGAATGACTTCGACAAACCGTAGTAACCATCGGGGCGGCGCAGCGCGTGCGCATCGATCTTCTCGTCCTGCCGGTAAAACCCCGTGACATGATTCGAGCTGGCGAAAATGATGCGCTTCACGCCGTGCTTGCGCGCTGCTTCGTAAAGGTTGTAGACGCCCTTGATATTGGCTTCGAGTACTTCCTCGAAGGGTCTTTCCACTGAGACCCCACCGAGGTGAATCACGGCGTCGCAGCCCTCGACGAGTGCATCGACGGCTTGCTTGTCCGCCAGATCGCACGCGATGACCTCTTCGTTGGACGCGGCTTCGGACGGCAGCGCGGCCGCGAGATCCGAAACCCTGATGGTTTTTGCAAATGTCGCCACACGCGGGCGAATGACCTTGCCGACACCGCCGGCAGCGCCGGTCAGCAGCAGACGATCAAAAGGACGAATGTTGTCTTGGTTGGCCATGTGAGCCTGTCTCCATTAGCGCGGCTGAGCGGAGCTTGAAGAACTCCTGTTGCGATTGAATCAGCCGCCTCAATCATATTTCATTGTACGTTGTCATATGACTCTAGCGTGCATATAATCACTCGCATCCGTATTTGTCAACGATTCGAGAACATTATCCCAATCGAGGTGGCCGTGCTCAGATCGCCTAATGCGCTCTTCGAACCATCGGGGCAGCCAGCCGCGCGACGAAGTCTGACAACTGAACTCGTCGATGCAATCCGTTTGCAGATCGAATCCGCCGAGTTGCGCGTGGGCGACAGGCTTTCGACCGAAGCGGAAATGGTCCAGCGTTTCAACGTGAGCCGAACGGTCGTGCGTGAGGCTTTATCCAAGTTGCAGGCTGCGGGGCTAGTGGAAACCCGACATGGCATTGGCACCTTCGTATGCGAAGCGCAGTCGCGCTCCCTCTTCCGGCTCGATCCCGAGGACTTGGCGGGTTCCATCGACGCCCTCGCCGTCCTTGAACTCCGGATCAGCCTGGAGACCGAAAGCGCGGGACTCGCTGCTGCGCGCCGCGATAAAAGCCAGATCGCCGAGATGCGGCGAGCGTTGGTCGAGTTCGAGCACAACGTGGGCAAAGCGACTGAAACCATTTCGCCCGATATCCGGTTTCATCTCGCGATTGCGAACGCTACGGGCAATCGCTATTTCGTGGAAATCCTGAAGCACCTCGGCATGCACATGATCCCGCGCACGCGGATCACACGAACGCAAATTCCGCCCGTGCAGTACGCCGAATACCTGACGCGCGTGAACCGCGAGCACGAGCAGATCTGCGATGCAATAGAACGTGGCGATGCCGATTCGGCGCGTACCGCGATGCGCCTTCACCTGATCAACAGCCGCGAGCGTTTGCGCCGCGCGAAAGAAAATAGCTGATGACGCTCAGCGTTTGAGCGGCGGCGCGACCGACGCACGATGCGTGACCGTCACAGGAAACTCGCGATAGATCGGGTACTCGGTGCCGTAGCATTCATTCAGCAGCCACCGGACTGCGTTTTGCGTGAGGTCGGCCGTTGGAATATGTACTGATGTCAAACCCGGCGCAGAAAACGCGGCCGAGTAGTCATCGTCGTAACCCACTACGGACACATCGCGCGGCACCGAAATGCCCGCTTGCTGAAGGCACGACAATGCGCCGATCGCCATGGTGTCGTTGGCGCAGAACAAACCCGTAAAACGCTTCGTTGACGCGATCAGCAACCGCGCCGAATCGTATCCGCCTTCAGGCGAGAAGTCGGACTCGATCATCTGCACGTCGCCGCGCTCAATGCCGCTGCGCGCCAGCTCTTCAAAAAATCCGGCTAGACGTGCCTGGTTATCGAAGGCCATGAACGGGCCTGAAATGACCGCTATTTCCTTGTGCCCGGCTTCGACAAGCGTCTTCGCCGCCAGCGCCCCTCCACGATGATGATCCGGACAAAATGACGCTTCCGGCATCTGCGCAAAGTTGCGATTGAGAAACACCATCTTCGGATGCATGCGATGCAGCTTGACGAGGTCATCGTCATGCAGATCGTGACTCGTCACCACCACGCCGTCGCAATCGCGGCCGATCAGGAACTGCGGATAG
>NZ_CAXTGZ010000559.1:0-3965 GCF_964243625.1 uncultured Caballeronia sp. | reverse complement strand
CCGTAACTGAAATCAGCGTAGTTGCTCACCGAGTGATCGATCAGGCCCATGATGGCAGGCGTTGCAGGCGTTGCGTCAACGGCCGTCGCCATCAAACTCATGACGGAAGGCGTTGCAGCCGGCGCATCCACAGTCATCTGCAGGAACAGCGGAACGCTCGTGCCCGATGCGTTCGTCTCCGTGATGCTCAGGTTATGCACGCCGTTGGACAACGTAGGCAGGTCCCACTTCGTGTTGGCTTGCGTCACCACCATCGTTCCGACCAACTGGCCGTTGTCGAACAGGTTCAGCGTGTCGCCAACCGTTGCGCTCAGCACGAGCGACGGATGAGCATCATGCGTCACCTGTGCAATGTCCGCTTCAGCATAATTGCTCACCGAATGATCGACCAAGCCGAGGTATGCCGGTGCGGCCGGACCTGCTGCTACTGTGAAGTTGATGCTCGCCTGTGCGCTGTTGTTGCCCGCTGCGTCGGTGGCCATCAGCGTGAGCTCATGCGCGCCGTTGAACAGGACTGACGGAACGGTCCAGTTCGTGTTCGTCTTGGTGGCAACCATGGTACCGATCAGCGCACCGTTGTCGTACATGCTGTAGGTGGCGCCAGGAATGGTCGTGAAGACGATGCCGGGTGCATCGTCGTGCAAGGTCGAACCGTAACTGAAATCAGCGTAGTTGCTCACCGAGTGATCGATCAGGCCCATGATGGACGGTGTTGCAGGCGCGACATCATTTGTAGACATATTTTTTTACCTCTTAAAGTTAATTCACAAACCGGGACATACAAATCAAATATCCGGTGAAATTTTTCCTACGATTTCGTAAGCCGATCCAATAGGCGGTTTCCGAAACAGAGTGATTGTGTCGATTTGCGATTCAATTAAATACAAGAAGAATCCGAATCTTTGGAAAATCGGTCTGTTTCCATAATGCCATTTTGGCAAATCGGATTTCAAAAACCAAACAATCCTAATATCCAATCGGTTGATAGCACCGTCAAAATCGATTGACCAGCACCGCGGCCTTCGCTCTTGTATGTGAGGATAATAATGAGATAGCCCGATTTCCCATATTCCGGCACACACTGATTTAAATCGACAAAGGATATAACCTGAAATAAAGTGCATTTGGCTGTCCTAAACAAAGCCCCCAGATCGCGTGAAAAGTAAAAAACTTTATATGGAGTCCGAGCCACCCGGCGTAGATGACCGCGTGTCTCGATATTATCGTTACCACATATGGTCCCGGCGACACAAATATCAACGAATTCGACACTGTGTCGCCATTGTCGTCGCTGCCGGGCCAAGCACCTCTCAGGAGAATGGCGGCGTTATCTCGATTAAGTGACTTCCTCAACACCGGCGCAGCAATATCTCAATATAAACCACTGCTAATTTACATAAATCAAGCAAGATGAGAGGAGCGGTAAAATGAGCCATGAAATTCGGGGTATCAAGCAAAATTCTTTTGTTCCAGATCTTAAGAAGACAGCACAAATACCCCAACAGTCACCAAGCCGGAGACGCTGGCTGATCGCATTGTTATTATTTGTCACAGTAGTAATCAACTATCTGGATCGCAGCAATCTGTCGATCGTGGCGCCCGAACTGATGCGCGAGCTTTCCATCAGTCCCGTTCAGGCAGGCTGGATCTTCTCCGCGTTTGGCTGGACCTATGCCGCCATGCAGATACCCGGTGGCTGGCTGGTCGACCGTGTACGCCCGCGCTATCTGTATGCACTCGCGCTCGCCTCGTGGTCGCTGGCAACGGTGAGCATGGGGTTTGTCGGCAGTTTTGCCGCAATGTTCGGATTGCGACTCATGGTGGGTGCATTGGAAGCCCCGGCCTATCCCATCAACAGCCGCGTCGTCACAACCTGGTTCCCCGAAAACGAACGCGCCTCGGCAATCGGAATTTACACGTCGGGCCAGTTTGTCGGCCTGGCCTTCCTCACGCCCGTGCTGGCCTGGCTACAACATCGGTACGGCTGGCACGCGGTCTTCATCGGCACCGGTCTGGCCGGCATCGTATGGGCCGTAGTCTGGTATGCGGTGTATCGGGAACCAAGGCAGTTCAAAGGCGTGAATCCGGCTGAGATCGAACTGATCAGCGAAGGCGGCGGTCTGGTCGATCTTGGACAAAAGAATGCAACGCAAGCGCCTGGATTCAGCCGGGCTGCGCTTCGAGTCGTATTGAGCAAGCGCAAGCTGTGGGGCATTTACCTCGGCCAGTACGCCGTCAGTTCCACGCTGTGGTTCTTCCTCACCTGGTTTCCGACGTATCTGGTGAAGTATCGCGGCATGGACTTTATCAAGTCCGGTTTCCTGACCTCGCTACCATTTCTTGCCGCTTTTTGTGGCGTCATCAGTGCAGGTCTGTTCTCCGACTGGCTGATCCGCAAAGGCGCCAGCGTCGGCTTCGCCCGCAAATTTCCAATCATCTCCGGGCTGCTGATATCGACCAGCATCATTGGCGCCAACTTCACCGACTCCACCGAATGGGTGATTTTCTTCATGGCCGTCGCGTTTTTCGGAAACGGCTTTGCATCCATCACATGGTCACTGGTTACGTCGCTGGCCCCTGAAAAAATGCTGGGCCTCACTGGCGGGGTCTTCAATTTCATCGGCAATCTCGCCGCTATCTCAACGCCTCTTGCCATCGGCTATCTGGCCAACGGCAGCAACTTCGCGCCGGCCATCACGTACGTGGCATGCGTGGCATTGCTGGGCGCGCTGTCGTACGTCTTTCTGGTCGGCAAAGTGGAACGGATCAAAGCGTAACGGGACCTCATTCACCGAGGCAAGATGTTGCACGCAGGGTATGGAAAATGAAGATATTCTCGATAACAAGCGCTGCATTTGCAGTGATAGCCGGAGCGGCGCAAGCGCAATCGAGCGTCCAGCTTTATGGCGCTCTGGATATAGGCGTTGACTACGCGAATCATTCAGGTATCCAGAATAGCAGCGTGGTCCGTGTTGATTCGGGCACGCTCTACGGCAACCGATGGGGCATACGAGGAAGCGAGGATCTGGGCGACGGGCTCAAGGCTATATTCACAGCCGAGAGCGGCTTCGCCCTTAACAATGGAGCGAGCACGCAGGGCGGCCTGTTGTTCGGCCGACAGGTCTTTGTCGGCTTGCAGAACCGGTTAGGAAAACTGACGATAGGACGTCAATACACACTCGATGTAGATCTCGCTCCGTACCATGCCAATGTCGCCGCCCGAGCCAACAACTACACAGGTCTCTCCCATTGGGTGGATCGCCTGGCCGATCGCGTCAATAATGCCGTCAAATACCAGACTCCGAACCTGAACGGATTTACCTTCGCCGGTCAATATGGTTTCGGTGGAATCGCCGGCAATGACGCGGCCTTTCGCGTCTTCAACGCCGGGGGCAATTACAGCAACGGACCGGTCGGTTTGGGGGCGACTTATCTACGTATCAACGATGCCAACGGCAACCGACTGACCGGAGTCGCCGTAGTGGACGGGCAATATGTTCTCGGTCCTGCAACGGTGCATCTGGCCTATACAGACACGCGAGGCACGGCAGCCAACACGCTGTGTTTTTCCACCTGCGCAGCCAGACCGAACCAGGTCGTGCGCACCTTCGAGGTCGGGCTCGACTATCAGGCAACGCCAGCGGCCAGGTTCTATACGGGCGGCGCGTACACGCGATTGAACCAAGACCTGACCGGAAACGCCTTCCAGTTCAACCTGTCCGGATTCTATGCGCTTTCGAAGCGTACCGAAATGTACGCGCTGGCGGGATACACCAGGACCACCGGTCTTGGCGGTTTTTCGCGCGTCATGGTGGGCGCGCCCGACTTGGGGGCAACCGCTTTTGCTTCCAACGCACAAGGCACGCCCGATAACGGCAGCCAACTGGGTTTGCGGATCGGCATGATTCACAAGTTCTAGTGCGTCTGCCCTGCCCCATCCCCGTGATTGGTGGGACACGCAAAAA
>NZ_CAXTGZ010000558.1:3757-3966 GCF_964243625.1 uncultured Caballeronia sp. | reverse complement strand
GACGCCATCACGCGCGCCGGTTTCCCGCCGATCCACCTCGCGGAAATCAACTTCCAGGCGCTCTACGAGCAGCGTCTCGCGCAGTTGTCGCCGGGGCAGGAAGGCGCGGCGAACGGCGCAACGCACTAAACACGCGGCGTTTATCGCCCACGTCAAACCGCCGGACCCGGAGCCGAGCATGAAAGTAGCCGTTCTCGGCGCCGGTGCCT
>NZ_CAXTGZ010000558.1:0-3747 GCF_964243625.1 uncultured Caballeronia sp. | reverse complement strand
CCTCGCCGAGATCAACTTCCAGGCGCTGTACGAACAACGTATTTCCCAGTTGTCGGCCGCTCAGGAAGGCGTGGCCAACGGCGCGACGCTTAACTAAATCCCGCATATTCCGGAGCCGGGCATGCAAGTAGCCGTTCTCGGCGCCGGTGCGTGGGGCACCGCGCTGGCTGGCCATCTGGCCACTCGCCACGACACGGTCCTCTGGGCGCGCGATCGCGCGCTCATCGAATCCCTGTCCGCTTCTCATGAAAACGAGCGCTATTTGCGCGGCGTGACGCTGCCTGAAACGCTTGTGTACGAAGCGGATCTTTCCTCCGCGTTGAGTCACGGTGCGGCCGGTGATGCACTTTGCGTAGTCGCCGCGCCTGTAGCGGGCCTGCGCGCGTTATGCCGGACGATGCGCGAATCGGGGATCGTCCCGGCGCATATCGTGTGGCTGTGCAAAGGGTTTGAAGCCGATACGCAATGTTTGCCAAATGAGGTCGTCGCGGCCGAACTGCCGCAGCACGCGAGCAACGGCACGCTTTCCGGGCCGAGCTTCGCCCGCGAAGTCGGGCAGGGCTTGCCGGTCGCGCTGACGGTCGCGAGCGCATCGGTCACGCTGGGCGAGCGTACCGTCGCGGCCTTCCACCATGGCGCGATGCGTATCTATACCGGTGACGACGTGATCGGCGTCGAGGTAGGCGGTGCGGTGAAGAACGTGCTGGCTATCGCAACCGGTATCGCCGATGGACTCGGGCTGGGCCTGAACGCGCGCGCCGCGCTGGTCACGCGCGGCTTGGCCGAGATGGCGCGACTGGGCGTGGCGTTGGGCGGCCGCGCGGAGACGTTCAACGGCCTGACCGGACTCGGCGATCTGATCCTGACGGCGACCGGGGATTTATCGCGGAACCGCACGGTGGGCATGCAGCTCGCGACCGGCCGATCCCTGACCGATATCCTCGCCGCGCTCGGCCACGTGGCCGAAGGCGTGCGCTGTGCGCGGGCGGTGCTGGCGCTGGCTGAATCTCATGGCATCGATATGCCGATCACCCATGCCGTTTGCCGCGTCCTGTTCTATAACGTCGCGCCGCGCGATGCCGTCCACGAATTGCTGAGCCGCGACGCAAAAGCTGAATAACGGCGCTTCGCTTTATTCGCCACCCTCGAAGCCTGTCTGACGCCACGCCTCGAACGTCACGATCGCAACCGTATTCGACAGATTCAAACTCCTGTTTCCCGGGCGCATTGGCAAGCGGACGCGCCGTTCGTTCGTGAATTGTCCAAGCACCGCGTCCGACAAGCCGCGCGTTTCCGCGCCGAACACAAACCAGTCGCCTTCCTGGAACGCGTGCCCGAAAAACGGCGTGGCGCCGCGTGTGGTGAACGCGAACATGCGCGTCACGTCGGGTGTTTCCTTCTCGATAAAAGCGTCCCAGTTCGCATGGACGTGCATCTGTGCGTACTCGTGGTAATCGAGTCCGGCGCGGCGCATCTTGGCGTCATCGAGAGGAAATCCTAACGGCTCGATCAAATGAAGCCGTGCGCCCGTGTTGGCGCACAGCCGAATGACATTGCCAGTATTCGGGGGAATTTCGGGTTCGACCAGAACTACGTTGAACATAAGCGATGACTCAAAAGATTAGTCTTGCGGTGTGCGCAGCGCGACAAAGTTGGTGACACGCCGCGCGCCCGCGGTTTTCAGAGTACGGGCCAGCGCGTCGAGCGTGGCGCCGGAAGTCATGACGTCATCGACTATACCGACGTGTTTGCCGCGGACGTCGCGCAGCACTCTGAAGGCATCGCCGACATTGTGGCGGCGCGTATCGAGATCGAGCTTCGCTTGCGGCGCGGTATTGCGGGGTACGCTCGATCAGCGTTGCATCTGCATGCGCACCCAGCCGGCGTGCCAACGGCTTGCCGATGGACCATGCCTGGTTGTAGCCGCGTGTCCTGAGACGCTTCCTGGACAAAGGCACCGGCGCAACGATATCCGGCGCGGCTACATTGGAATCTTCGAACGTGGCTTGCAACTGGCGCGCGAATTCATCGGCGCCCGCTAGCCGCGCCTGAAACTTCAGCTCGAGCGCGAGTGTATCGAGTGGCGCGCGATAATCGGCGAGCGCGATGGTTGCATCGAAATGCGGCGGCTCGGTGATGCAAAGCTTGCAGCGTGACTGAGCGCGGGAGCGGTCTTCGCCGGGGCCGGCAAATACCGACATGGGCAATGCACAAATGAAGCAGCGCGTGCGTGCCTGGTTCCAATACTGCTCATCACAGCCGGCACACAACACTCGATGTGACAAATTGCCACACAATGCGCACTGACTCGGCAAAGCGATGTCGTGCAACCGCACAAACAAACGCGCGGCATCGATAAAGCCTTTTTGCAACAAGCCCAAACCTGCACTTGAAGCGAGGGCTGAACGGCGCAGGATGAAGAGAAATTGTCGATCCATCAGTCCGATCCAAAGACGCGGAAACATTCCGAAATACTGGCTATAACGCCAGCGAACCGTTGTGGCGTCTGGTTTTGCTGAACGTTTTAACAATCGACCGAGTATACTTCGCACTCTTAGAAAACAGGTTGTCATGTCCTCAACTTCCGCCAACGCTGGCCGTCCGGCCTACGATTCGCGCCGCATAAGGCGGATTTTCGATCGCCGCGCCGCGAGTTTTGACGACGTCGCATTCCTGCCGCGCGAAATCGCGGTGCGCATGCGCGAGCGGCTCGAGTACATCAAGGTCGCGCCCGTGCGCGTGCTCGATGCCGGCTGTGGCATGGGGGCCGATCTGCCGGGGCTGCGCGAGCGGTTTGCGGATGCATCGGTGATCGGGCTTGATCTGTCGACTGGAATGCTGGACCGGGCGAATAAGGCCGAGACGGCGGAATCGGAAGCCAACGCCGGCTGGCGGCGTTTCCTGCCCGCCACGCTGGGCAAGGCTTTTGGCGCACGGGGTCCGCAACTGGCGCAGGGCGACTTCGCCGAGCTTCCGTTTTCCGCCGGTGCGTTCGAGATGCTGTGGTCGAACCTCGCGCTGCAATGGCACGCGCGGCCCGACCTCGTGTTCCCTGAATGGGCGCGCGTGCTCAAGGTGAACGGCTTGCTGATGTTCAGCACGCTCGGACCCGACACGCTGAAGGAGTTGAGCGGCGCTTACAAGCAGGCGGAGAAGTCCTTGGGATTGACGCCGCGGCGCCACACCATCGAATTTGTCGATATGCATGACCTGGGTGACATGCTTGTCGAAAGCGGTTTTGAGATTCCAGTGATGGATCAGGAAGTGCTGACAATCACCTACAAATCGCCGGAATCGTTGTTGAAAGACGTGCGTGGCTGGGGTGCGTTCCCCGTCGAGACGGGCGTGCAGCACGGACGCGCGTTGCGCGATGCGCTGCACGCAGCGCTGGAATCACGCCGTCGCGAAGATGGGACGATCCCGCTGACCTTCGAGGTGATTTACGGCCACGCCTGGAAGGCCGTGCCGCGAATGACGGCGGAAGGGCATGGAATCATCAGGCTGGAAGATATAGGACGCGGCCCGAAACGAAGCAAGTGAACAGTGCGGATTGCAGCAGAAGGGCTGGCAAAACGCACTCATGCCGAATTTAATGCACCCTTGACCGCCTCCTGGATACGCGCGTCTACAAGCATCCAAAAGGATGCGGCAAAAGGGCGCAGAGGCTTGTGCGGCTTGGCTTTGCGGCGTGCACCACCTTGCTTGTGGATGCTGGGCAACGCGCCTATAATGCGTCAGTTTGTCGCC
>NZ_CAXTGZ010000557.1:0-3967 GCF_964243625.1 uncultured Caballeronia sp. | reverse complement strand
TGGAATCGTTTCACCATCGACGAGATGGAAGCCGTTTTCGTCCACCGAGGCCACGCGTGCGCTCACGCGCACCGTGACACCAAGTTCCGAGAGCTTGCGGTGGGCTGCGTCGGCCACGCGTTGGGGGAACGGCCCAAGAAGGCGAGGGCCGGATTCGATCAGCAAGACTTTGAGATGGCTCGACGCGCCGCGTGCGCCGTATTCTTCCGCAACGGCCGCGATCCGGATCAGTTCGGCAGCCAGTTCTACGCCGGTTGCCCCGCCACCGACTATCCCGATGGTCAGCAGCGTATTCGACACGACCGCCTGGATCAACCGAAGCCGCAGTTCGTCATTGAAGGCGATGGCCTCAGACCGCGAATCGATGGTCGAGCAATGGTCTTTCACGCCGGGCGTACCGAAGTCGTTCGCACGGCTCCCGACCGCCAGCAGCAACGTGTCATAGGCGACAACGCGCGCGGGCACGACCTCGATCTCTCCGCGGCAAAGTGGTCCAATATGGATCTCGCGCCGCTCGCGATCGATGCTTGTCGCGCACCCGGGCTGATAGGTGAACCCATAAGTCCTTGCCTGGGCGGCGAACGCTGTCTCTTGCGCGCCGGCGTCCGAGGTCCCGGCCGCAATCATGTGCAGCATCGGCTTCCAGACGTAAGCCGGTTCCTTGTCTATCAGCGAAATCTGCAACGAGCCGTTGCCTGCTGTGTTTCCTGCGAGGTGGGTCGCGATGTCGAGCCCGGCAACGCCTCCGCCTACGATAACTAATCTGTGCGGCTGCTGATTTGTTCGCTGTGTCGATTCCATGCCCATCACGTCCGCGTAGTCGGGACGCAACATGAAGCAAGCAGCGGTCCTGCGCCACTCGATGGTCCTGGCCTCGATCGCTTCTGGTACGACGCATGTTCCCATGCGCGGCATATTCGGTGCGCCGGAAATGCCATGCCGGGAGCATTGCTTGCTGTCATGCAATGGTGCAAACCGCTCCCCGGTGGAGGAGGATTCAATGACAACTCAACATCGTTCCAGCACCCAGACGGACAAGCATGGACAATCGTCCGACGGCGACGCCGACGAAACCTTCAAGACGTTCAAGGATCTGGTCAACATGACGCCCGCTCAGATCGAGAAGTGGCTGCAAACCGATGAGTCCCGCGACGTCGGCCAGAAATCCGGCGGAAACGAATCGGTCGGTCATCAATCAGGCCGGCACATCATCGCCATTCTCGGCAAGAAGAAGGCCGACCTGTCGGAGGCGGATTATGCGCACATGCGCAAGGTTATCGGCTACATAAAACGACATCTCGCCCAACGTCCTAACGATGTCGAGCACTCGAACTGGCGCTATTCGCTGATGAATTGGGGCCATGATCCTGTGAAGTGACGTGCCGGGAATCAACGAAGCGCAACCCGTTCGCTTTTGGCGCTGATCGCCGCGAACAACGCATCTCGCCCCCGGCCTTCCAGCCACCGGTCGAACGTCAGCAGACCAGGGAACGATTCGCGCAGAGATGCAAGGTCGGCATTACCGGACAGTCGGCCGTCATCGACAAGCCTGGCCAACGTCCCGAGGAACGGACTTTCTGCGAGCACGGTATCCGGAAAGCGGCGATACATCACGGGACGCCCGGTTATCACGCTGAATTTGCTGGCCAGGGCCGGACCAGTTACTGCATCGCCCGCTATTTCGATAGTGCGGGACGAGAACACTTCAGGCGCCGAGAAGATCCGCGCCACGATCTTTCCGATATCTTCGGCGGCAATGAATTGCATCGGCTGGTCCGCATGCATGAAGAAGGTGAGCTCGCCTTTGTCGAGTCCCATGCCAGGCAGCATCAGGATTTCCATGAACGCGCTCGGGCGCACAATCGTCGAGGTCATGTCAAGGCGGCGGACGTAGGCTTCGATTTCGCTTTTGCTGTCGAAGTGTCCCATCCCGGTTTTGGTGGGACCCGCTGCGTTGGTCGAGCTGTAGACAAAGTGCTGGACGCCGCTTTTTAGAGCGATGTCAGCGACGGTCTTGCCGTAGCGGATCTCGTCTTCATCCGTGACCCCGTACGCAACGCCTTGACCGGAACTCGGCTGCACGCTGAACACGCCGTAGACGCCTGCCATTGCATCCTGTATGGACTGCGGATCGGAGAAATCTCCCTTCACGGTTTCGACTCCAATCGCCGCAAGCGCCTTTGCACTGTCGCTCGCCGGGTTGCGCACGAGCGCCCGCACCTTCCACCCGTCAGAGCGCAATGCCTTCGCCACGGAGCCACCCTGTTGCCCGGTTGCCCCGAACACGAGGATCGGTTCATCAGTTCTGTTCATCGCGGTATCCGAAAGTAACTATTGACGGGGCGATTGTAGGCCGCTATATCTTTTCCGCAAGACGGCACGGGGGTGTGCTTTAGTTACATGGAGGTAACCTTGTCCCAGACAATTTTCGGCCGCCCGTTTGCCATGACGCACGAAGGTCCGGTTGTGACGCCATGTGCGCCGCACGATGTGCTGGCGCGTCTCGGGGACAAGTGGACGATCCTGATCATGTCGTTGTTGTCGCTCGCCCCGCATCACCGGTTGCGTTTTTCGGGCATCAAGCGCGGTGTGAACGGCATCTCCCAGCGCATGCTGACGGCGACACTCAGAAACCTGGAACGTGACGGCTTGCTCGTGCGGCACTACTTCCCGGAAGTACCGCCGCGCGTCGAGTATGAACTGAGCGAAATGGGCATCAGCATGTTGCCGGCGCTGGAAGGATTCACCGCGTGGATCCGGATGAACTGGCCGGCGATCGAAGCGTCCCGGCAACGATACGATTCGCAGGCCTCCGGCGACGACTAGCGCGGATGGCATTCCCAATCGTTGTAAGCCGGCTTGTCGAGCGGAGTCAGCCCGGGGATCATGAATACGGAACAACCGAATCGACGTCCCTTCGTGGTGGTTGCGTCGTAGGTCACGGGCGTTCCCCCAAGTGAGTTGCGCTGGCCGTATTTGATGTTGGAAACGGTTATCTCGTCAGAAGAAGCCAGCCCGATAGTTCTGGACGTGGTTTTCTGAACTTCGATCATGTTCATCTGCGTCGTGCCGCAGGCCGACAAGCCGGTCAACAACACGGCCGAGATTGCGGCGAGTTTCAGTACTTTCTTGTTCAAGAGAATCCCCGTGAGTGTGATGTCGAAGTCCTGCCATCGGCCGCTCATAGCGCGCGGCCGATCCGTTGCATGCATGCCGCGGTTCAAACGCCGAACAGTGATACAGGCGTACAGAGCGCTCCTTTGCAGTTTCCCGGCGTGAAGTAGAGCGTCTGGATCTTGCCGCTGGGCAGCACGAACCCACCAACCAGGCCGTTACCCTTCGCGCCCTCGACGTTCGCCTGCTGAATGAACGTTGCACTGGTGGTGGCCGGATCGAGGCCATGGAAGTTGAACGTGGCGGACTGCGACAGCTCCTTCGCGAAGATTGCGCCGGTTCCATCGGAGAACACGAACTCTCCGCGGAAACGATAACCACGCGCACCTTCACTATTCAGTTGCGTCATGAAGGAGGTATCGTCGGTCGGCACGGCCGTGATCTCGTAGCCGTATGTCGCATTACCCTGCGAGCTCTTTTCGTAGATCGATGACGTGCTCGCATCGCCCAATATGAACGCCGGTGCGAGGTTGTAATAACCCTGCGCACCTTGCGCGTTGGCTTGTGTCAGGAAATCGGTCTTGCTCGCGGGCTGGGTCAGGACCTGATAGGAATACGTAGCGATTGAGCCATTGTCTTTCCTGTAGAGAAAGAACATGTCGGTACCCACGGCCAGTTCGCCCGCCCATCGGAAACCCCTGGCGCCTTCGCTATTCGCTTGCGTCAGGAATGCGGCGCTGCCCGACGTGACGTCCTGTACTTCGTAGCTATAGGTTGTCGCTTGATCCTTGACAAAGGTCGATGTCTGATCGAGCGTTGCGGTCGCAGTGAAAGCATAGTCGCTCAGATAGCG
>NZ_CAXTGZ010000556.1:0-3978 GCF_964243625.1 uncultured Caballeronia sp. | reverse complement strand
CGTCAACAAGATGTGCGGCTCGGGCATGCGCGCGGCCATGTTCGCGCACGACATGCTGCTCGCCGGTTCCCACGATGTAATCGTCGCAGGCGGCATGGAAAGCATGACCAATGCCCCGTACCTGTTGCCGAAAGCGCGCGGCGGCATGCGCATGGGTCACGGCCAGGTGCTCGATCACATGTTCCTCGATGGCCTCGAAGACGCGTACGAAAAAGGCCGGCTGATGGGCACGTTTGCCGAGCAATGCGCGGGTTCGTACAAGTTCACGCGGGAGGCGCAGGACGCATTTGCCATCGAATCGCTCAAGCGCGCCAAGCGCGCGAACGAAGACGGTTCGTTCGACTGGGAAATTGCGCCGGTGACGGTATCGGGCCGCAAGGGCGAGACGGTTATCGATCACGATGAACAGCCGGCGAAGGCGAACATCGAAAAGATTTCGACGCTCAAACCCGCTTTCGCGAAGGACGGCACCGTGACGGCGGCGAATGCATCGTCCATTTCCGATGGCGCCGCCGCGCTCGTCATGATGCGCGAATCGACGGCCAGGCGGCTCGGCGTGACGCCGCTCGCACGCGTGGTCGGCCACAGCACGTTCGCGCAGGAACCGGCGTTGTTCACCACGGCGCCCGTCGGCGCGATCCGCAAGCTGTTCGAGAAGAACGGCTGGCGCGCGAGCGATGTCGACCTGTACGAGATCAACGAGGCGTTCGCCGTCGTCGCGATGGCCGCCATGCGCGAACATGATCTTCCCCACGACAAAGTCAACGTCAACGGCGGCGCATGCGCGCTGGGACATCCTATCGGCGCATCGGGCGCGCGAATCCTCGTCACGCTGATCGGCGCATTGCGTCAGCGCGGCCTGAAGCGCGGTGTGGCGAGCTTGTGCATCGGCGGCGGAGAGGCGACGGCAATGGGCATCGAATTGATCTGAAGGTGACGCTATGAAAACGGTATTGATCGTGGGTGCATCGCGCGGACTCGGCCATGAGTTTGCGCGCCAGTATTGCCGCGATGGCTGGCGGGTGCTCGCCACGGCGCGCGATGCGGCATCGTTAAGCGGTCTCGAAGCCATGGGCGCCAAGACCTTCTCGCTTGATACAACCAGACCCGAGGATATCGCCGCGCTCGGCTGGCAACTCGATGGCGAGAAGCTGGATGCGGCGATCATCGTGTCGGGGGTTTATGGTCCGCGCACGGAGCACGTGGAAACCATCCTCGCGGAAGATTTCGATGAAGTCATGCGCACGAACGTCCGCGGTCCCATGCAATTGCTTCCCATCCTCTTGCCGCTGACGGACGCCGCGCACGGCGTGCTTGCCGTCGTATCGAGCAAGATGGGCAGCATTGCGGAGATGAACGCTACGGCGGGGTGGTTGTACAGGGCGAGCAAGGCCGCGCTGAATGCGGCGCTCAAGGCGGCGTCGCTGCAGGCGCGCGGCGCGACGTGCGTTTCACTGCACCCGGGCTGGGTCCGAACGGATATGGGCGGTTCGTCGGCGGCGATCGATCCTGCGCACAGCGTAACCGGCATGCGCGCGGTGATCGCGGCGGCCGCTGCGGATCACAAAACGTTCAACGGCAGTTTCATCCAGTACGACGGCACGCAAATCAAATGGTAATGTCGTACGCTGGCGCAGGGACTTTCGACTAAAGACGAGGACATGAAGTGATGTATCAAGTGCATGGCGTGGCGTCATCGGGGAATTGCTACAAGGTTCGACTCGCGCTCGAACAACTGAACCTCCCCTATGTCTGGAACGAAGTGGACATGATGAACGGCGCCACCCGCACCGATTCGTTTCGGCAGATGAACCCGAACGGCAAGGTGCCGGTCCTGCAGATCGATGAAACCACGTGCCTGTTCGAATCGGACGCCATCCTCTATTACCTTGCCGAAGGCACGCCGCTTTTGCCCACGGATCGCCTCGCCCGGGCGCGCGTGCTGCAATGGATGTTTTTCGAGCAATACAGCCACGAGCCGAACGTCGCAGTCGCGCGCTTCATTCTCCAGTTCGCGAAAAGCCCCGACGATCCGCGTTTGCCCGAGAAGACCGCAGGTTCATACCGGGCGCTGGACGTGATGGAAACGCATCTCGCGACGCGCACGTATTTCGTCGATGAGCAGTACAGCATCGCGGACATTGCGCTCTACGCATACACCCATGTCGCCGATGAAGCCAACCTCGACCTCGGCCGATACCCTGCCATTCGCGCGTGGCTTGCGCGCGTGAAAGCGCAGCCGGGTCATATCGAGATGCCGGGCGTCGACACGTGACCCAGCCTGTCGAATGTCCTTGCGGTGGGGCATCGCCGGAAGCGGCCGTTAAGCGTTTACCGAAGTACACGCAATGTTGCGGACGCTTCATAGAAGACGGTGAAGTGCCGGCGAACGCCATGGAACTGATGCGTTCGCGCTACACCGCGTATGTAATCGGCAACATCGAGTATCTGCGTGCGACCTGGAGCGATGCGACCTGCCCGCCCGATCTCGAAGCATCGGCCGATTCCGCCACGCGCTGGCTCGGGCTGCAGATCAAGCGCCATACGCCCATAGACACCACTCACGCCGAGGTCGAGTTCGTCGCCCGTTACAAGGTGGGCGGGCGTGCGCATCGTCTGCACGAGACCAGCCGCTTTGAACGCGATAACGCCGGCCGCTGGCGTTATATCGACGGCGATCTTCGCGATTAGAAAATCCACGGCAAATATTTCCTTAACGCGCGCTTTCGTTTAAAAAATTGTGCAGTGCACGGGTACTTTCTAATTGCGCCCAATCATTTTGTACGGGTACTCTGTCTTTTAGCCAGCCGTTGGCGAACCGGTAGCAAGCTATTGTTTCATAAGCTAATTACTGGTCGGCGGTCTGACGTTGCATATTGAAGCCCATTGTCGTGTCCATTCGGGACATGACTTCACGGACCGCCAGGCGATACTGCTTTCAGCAGTACAAAAGCGCGGAACTGATGGATCGTGACAATAAGCCGGCCACGCTTTAGCTAACCAGCAGCGAGGCCGAAAGCAGGCGGAGTTTCGGGGATGGCATTCAGGCAAGTGGTGTCCGGTTGTTTTGCTGTATGTGCAGTGGCGGCAACGCTGGTGGGCATGTCCACCCAGGCGGCCGCGGAACCGTTCCCCGGCGCACAGCAATACGCGTCGCTCGACGCACCCGCGTTCGGCACGGTCAAGCCGGCGTTCGATCCCTCGCTTCCAGTAGTCGATGCCACCCTCAACGAGGCGGTCATCGAGATTCCATCGGGCGATGTCACGCTCGAAACCACCATCTTCAAACCCAACGGCACGGGCCCGTTCCCGATGGTCGTTTTCAATCACGGCAAACTCCCCGGCAACGCACATGACCAGCCGCGCGCGCGTCCCTTGGCGCTGGCGCGCGAGTTCGTTCGCCATGGCTATGTTGTCGTGGTGCCGAATCGCCGCGGCTTCGCCGGGTCGGGCGGCGAGTACGTCGGCAACGGTTGCAACGTCGAAGCGAACGGCTTCACGCAAGCGAGCGACGTTGCGGCGACGGTCGCTTACATGGACAAGCAGGCGTTTGTAGACAGCAAGCATGTCGTGGTTGCGGGCGCCTCGCATGGCGGCCTGGTCACGATGGCGTATGGCGCGCGCGATGCACGTTCGGACACCGGCGTGCGTGGTCTGATCAACTTTTCCGGCGGCCTTCGGCAGGATGAATGCGCCAACTGGCAGAAGAACCTGACCAGCGCGTTTGGCGAATATGGCGAGCACGTAAAGCTGCCGTCGCTGTGGATGTATGGCAGCAATGATTCGGTGTGGCAGGGTTCGCTCCCCGATGACATGTTCGCGTCTTACACGGCGCATGGCGCGCGAGCCGACATGGTGGATTTTGGCGCGTACAAGAACGATGCGCATCGGCTGGTCGGGGATCGCGATGGCGTGCCGATCTGGTGGCCGCGCGTGAAGACGTTCCTGGCCGAAATCGGCATGCCGACGGATTCGCAG
>NZ_CAXTGZ010000555.1:0-3980 GCF_964243625.1 uncultured Caballeronia sp. | reverse complement strand
GCGAACCGCTGCCGCTGCAACTTTCATTCCCCGACCCGCAATTCCTCTGCAGAAACGCTGCGGATTACTGCGGCGTGGACGGCGACATTTTCTTGCTTGAGCTAGTAGAGCCCGTCGCACCGGAGCCGTACGTGGCCTTCTCTGCACGCTGGATATCGTTCGGATAGCTGGGATCGTTCGCTGTTGGCTGGTAGCCGTGCGCTTCGAGGTTCTTCAAATCCGCCTTCTCTGATGCGCGCGTCACCGGCGCATTGTTCGGCTGCGCAGTTTGTGCCTGGGCCGACGCGGCCGTTGCAATAGTCAACGTCATGGCTACAAAACTCGTACTTACAAGATGAAATTTCGACATGGTGGCCTCCGGGCTATAACCATCAAAGCGCATTGCGCGTGCCCGGCCTACTGGCCGGTCTGGCCATGTTCGGCGTTGACCTTGCTCTGCGCTTTTTGCAGATCCTCGGGGTATTCGTTGTGATCCGAACCCGGGTTATAGCCGTTCTTCTCCAGTTCGCCCAGCTCCGCCGAGTTCTTCGCGCGCACCGCTTTCCTGTCGGCCTTGCGCTGCGCTTTCTGGGCCTGTTTCGACATCGGCTGCGCAGCCGATGCGGCGTCCGCGCTCTGGGCGAAAGAATCGGGCGTGGCGCCCACGATGATTCCCAGTGACGCAAGCAGTGTGATCGATGCAATCCGGACGCGTGACATGACGGCGGTCTCCCAGTGGAAAGCACGCCGTCGTGAAGCCGGAAATTATCGATACCGGCCGTCGAGGCGTTATGGATTCAATCGCGCAGCCGCACGCTTGACGATCTCCGTGCGAATTGCGCGCCCTGCTTCACCACGATTCCACACAAGGTCGAATACTGCCTTCGGCGCGGTGTCGGGCGTACCGGAATCGAAGGGCGGCGCGGGCGCGTATTCCAGTTGAAGCTGGATGGCTTGCGCCTCGGTCTCACCAATCAAATCGGTCAAAAGCGTCAGCGCAAAATCGATGCCCGCCGTCACGCCCCCTCCGGTCATCAGGTTCCCGTCCTGCACCACGCGCGCCTTGACAGGAATCGCGCCGAACTGATCGAGCAAATGATGAAGCGCCCAGTGCGTGGTTGCACGGCGCCCGCGCAGCAATCCGGCTGCGCCGAGAACCAGTGCGCCCGTGCAGACCGACGTCACGAAACGCGCGTTCGCAGCCTGCCGCTTGATGAAGTCGAGCGCGAGCTCGTCTTCCATCAGTTCGCCAACACCAATGCCACCCGGCACGCAGATCACGTCGAGCTGCGGGCAATCGGCATAGGTGATGGAGGGCGTGAGCCACAGTCCGCTGCTCGATTTCACGGGCTCAAGCGTCTTGTTGATCAGATGGACCTGTGTGCCTGAAACGGATGCAAAGACATCGTGGGGACCGGTCAGATCCAGTTGCTGGACCCCGGGGAAAACAAGGAAGCCGATATGCAGAGTCATGGTGAAAAGCCCTACGAAAAAGGTGGATGATCGAACTGGACGCCGTGACGATACCCCGCTACGATTTGGCGAAATAGTCAATTAACCCTCGTTTCACGCCAATTGTTATGCGGGCCATAGATGAATCGCACGCCTCGCCGTATTGATATTTACGCATTTCCCGACGTCCAGTTACTCGATGTCTCAGGCCCGCTGCAGGTTTTTGCATCGGCGAACGAACTCGCGATTGCGGCGGGACTCAGCGCGCCTTACGTGCCACGGGTCATCGCCGCGATTTCGGGTGAGGTCCACAGCACTGCCGGACTTGGGCTCGTTGCGCATCCGTTGCCGGCGGCAGACGAACCGACCGATACGTTGATCATCGCAGGCGGCCGGGGCGTGCATGCGGCATCGAAAGATGCGGCGCAGGTCGCATGGGTAAAGGACCGGGTGTCGCAAGTGCGGCGAGTGGCGTCGGTATGTACGGGCGCGTTCCTGCTCGCCGCCGCGGGTCTGCTCGACAGACGCCGCGCCGTCACGCACTGGGCGCATTGCGAACTGCTTGGCGAACGCTACCCGGACGTGCGCGTGGACGCCGCGCCCATCTTCATCCGCGACGGCGCGGTGTGGACGTCGGCGGGCGTGACAGCAGGCATCGATCTCGCGCTTGCGCTAGTCGAGGATGACCTCGGCCGCGCACTCGCACTCGATGTCGCCCGCGAACTCGTGGTGTTTCTCAAGCGTCCCGGCGGCCAGGCGCAATTCAGCGCGACGTTGTCGCTGCAAACAGCCGGTGACCGTTTTGGCGAATTGCATGCGTGGATCGCGGAAAACATGGCGTCGGATTTATCGATCGCGACGCTCGCCGAACGCGCCGGCATGAGCGAGCGCAGTTTCGTGCGGCACTACAGGGCGCAAACCGGCGTGACGCCCGCGCGCGCGATCGACCAGTTGCGTCTTGAAGCAGCACGGCGCCTGCTCGGCGACACCGCATTCCCCATCAAACGGGTCGCGGCGCGCTGCGGGTTTGGATCCGAGGAAACCATGCGGCGCAGCTTCTTGCGCTCGACAGGCGTATCGCCGCAGGCATACCGCGAGAGATTTTCGGCTTACGGCGGAGATACGGATTCGGGGACGCAGTCATAAAGCAACGCGGCGGTGCAACAAACTATACAAAGCCGAAATTCCGCGGGTTGCGCCGTGCCATCGCCTTGAAAAATGGGGATAATGCTGCATTGCGCACGCTTTAACCCATATTTCCCGCCCCATGTCCATTATCGATATCCCGAACGATCCGCTGGGCCGTGTCATCGCCCCCTATGGCGCCGGTCCGGCCGAAGTTGCGCTTGCTATCGGCGGCCTGGCAATTGGCACGGGTGAATTCGCTTCGATGACCATACTGCCGATCATCGCGCACGGCCTCGATACATCCCTGCCCACCATGGGCCACATCATCAGCGCGTATGCGCTCGGGGTGGTGATCGGCGCGCCGCTCATCACCATCTTTTTTGCCAAGATCCCGCGCCGCGCCATGCTGATCGGCCTGATGCTGATGTTCGCGTTCGGCAACCTGCTAAGCGCGCTCGCACCGAATTACACGCTGCTGCTGGTCGCGCGCTTTATTTCGGGCGTGCCGCACGGCGCGTATTTCGGCGTGGCTGCATTGACGGCGGCGTCTCTCGTGCCGCCCGACCGGCGTGCGCGGGCCGTCGGACGTGTGATGCTCGGATTGACCATCGCGAATATTTTCGGCGTGCCGCTCGCGACATGGCTCGGCCAATGGCTTGGCTGGCGCGCGGATTTCCTGCTCGTCGGCACGCTCGGCATTCTCACGATGATCGGCGTGCGCGTGTTCCTCCCGCCCATTCATGCAGGCGGCGCCACGCCCCGGCGCGAACTTGGCGTGTTCCGTCGCGCGCAGGTCTGGCTGACCCTTTCGGTGATCGCAGTGGGCTTTGGCGGACTGTTCGCCGTCTACACGTACATCACGCCCACGCTGCTCAACGTGACGCATGTCGCGCCGTGGCGGGTGCCCTTGCTGCTTGGCGCGCTGGGCGTCGGCATGACGGCCGGCAGCCTGATCGGCGGCGTGCTCGCCGACAAATCGCGCCTCTGGACCATCTTCGGCATGCTGATCTGGAACGCGGCGGCGCTGGCGGCGTTCGCATACACATCGGCTAACGAATGGACCGCGACGCTCAACCTCTTCGCCATGGGACTCGGCATTGCGGTTGTCCCCGCCGTGCAGACGCGCCTGATGGATGTGGCCGGCGACGCGCAGACCGTGGCCGCCGCGCTCAACCATTCGGCCTTCAACATCGCCAATGCGCTTGGTGCGTGGGCCGGCGGCGTGGTCGTTGCGCTCGGTTTCGGCCTCGAAGCCACCGGCTGGACGGGCGCGATCCTCGCGTGCGGCGGCATCGTGCTGCTGGGCGTTTCTGTTGCGGTGGAGCGGCGCTCGCTGCTGCCCGGCCCGCGCACAGCGGGCGCATACGCCGAATAAGTCTCCGGCCGTATCCAACTCCTTTTGCACGTCGCATAATGCGGCT
>NZ_CAXTGZ010000554.1:0-3992 GCF_964243625.1 uncultured Caballeronia sp. | reverse complement strand
CGGTCGAACTGTCGGTATCGGAGCGTCATGTCGACATGATTGGCGACGGTGTCGACCTGGCGGTTCGCCATGGGCGACTCGTAGACTCTTCCCTCACTGCCAGAAAGCTGTCCGAGACCGACTTCGTGCTGGTGGCGAGCCCCGCGTATCTGGCCGCGAGGGGCGTGCCGGCGCGGCTCGCGGATCTCGATCAGCACGCTTGCATCGTCTTTGCGAAGGGCCGTGAGCGATACCCCTGGGCGCTCAAGGTCGGGCGGGAGTCTGTTTCTTACGTTCCGCACGGCTCGCTGCTGACCGGTGATGCCGAGCACATCCGTGCGGCTGTGCTGAGCGGCCTTGGCATTGCTCAGGCTCCATACTGGCTGCTCGCGGAAGAGATCCGTAACGGGCAGGTCCAGGTCCTGTTGCCGGCGTTGCAGCCCGAGCGCGTGCCGATCCATCTTGTTTATCCGACTGGCCGGAGGGTACCGATGAGGGTGCGGGTGTTCATCGAGTATCTTGTGGAGGCCTTTGGGAGTTCCGGGGTTTGATACATCACTGAGACGAGTTCAGCTTGCGGGTTGGCGTGTCGGGGACTAAAGAAGATCGCCACACTGTCGATAAACAACGTGCAGCGGCATTTTTGGAGCATCCGGTCCGGATAGGCAGCCTCGATCCGGCGAGTGGTCGCTTCCCCTGCACGCCATGTAGCAAAAGATCGATAACGCAAGATTCGAAAACGCACAACCTACGGGAAAAATCGAAGTGAGAAACAGGTACGCAGTATGGCTCGCGCTAGGCTTGGTGATTGTCCTCAATGGCACCGCAAACGCTCAAATGAGTCCCTTGCCGAATCTTGGATTCAAGCTCGGCGACGACATCCCTTCGGTCCAAACCGCATTGAATACGCAAATGCAGGTCGAACCGGAAGTCCGCAATCCGGCATTGCCCAGTTTTGTCGCCGATCCGAACAAGGGCAAGACGGATCTACACCTCCGAACGCGTGGCATCTGGGTATTCTTCAATCCGGCAGGCCATGTTGAGACGATACGGCTTGATGCTCCTTACACGGGAAGCGTACTCGGCATCAAGATCGGGGATAGCCTGAGTAAAATAACTTCGACCCTTGGCAAACCAGTGAAGAAGCCGCCGCTTGTAATGCCCGGGACACAAGCCTTGATATACGTTCTTGACGACGCAGCGTATGTTCGATTTGACGTCAACGACGACGGCGTTCAGACGATACTCATCATTCGTTGATATAGCTACGGCACGAACGACGGTTGACTATCCGGCTCGGATCGACCTCAAACCGGCGAGGGGGGCGCCTTATCTGGGCGCGCCGGGCCGAGGTCAAACCATTGCGGTCAGTCAAGCTCTCCGGGGCGGACGCCTCTGCGCCTGGCTCCTCGCCCAAGCGGAGAACTTTCCATCCTCATCCCTTGACCAACCCTCCATCGACCACCAGGTTCTGCCCCGTCACCGCGCGGGCCCATGGCGAGAGGAAGAACAGCACTGCGTCGGCGAACTCGGCAGGCGTCGTGACCCGGCGCAGCGGCGTGAATCCCGCGACCATGTCAAACACGGCTTCGGGCGTCGCGCTGCTGGCGTCGGTCGTGCGCAGCAGGCCGCCAGACACCATGTTCACCGTGATGCCGTCTGGTCCGAGATCGTTCGATGCGGTTCTCGTCAGCGCGAGCAACGCCGCTTTTGCCGCCGTGTAATCGTGATACGGCACAACAGGATTCTGGAACAGATTGGTCCCGACATTGACGATACGGCCAAAGCCGGCGGCGCGCATCGCAGGCAACGCGGCCTGAATCGTGTTCAGCGCGCCCTTGAGCGCGCCATCGATCTGCTGCTGGAAGCGCGCCCATTCAATGTCGCCGATCTTTGGACGCGCGTCGCCATCGAAGCTGAAATTCGCGAGCGCGTTGTTCACCACGGCATGCACCGGGCGGCCAGTTTTCGCGTGAGCCTCGTCGAAGAGACGCGCGACCGACGCCTTGTCGGTGATATCGGCCTGAATCGCCACCACGCGCGGCCCGAGCCGCTCCGCGAGCGCTTTCGCCTGAACTTCGCTACGACGATAGTTGATCACGACGCCGGCGCCCTCGCGCGCGAGCGCTTCGGTGATCGCCGCACCGAGCCCGCGTGCGCCACCGGTCACGAGTACGTTCTGTTCAGGCAGTAGCATCGATTTCTCCAAAGTTCGTTTGGGACTGGATCGGAGCATTATGCAGGAGGGTCTGGTCGCCGCGCGGTTCGGCTATTCGCAATCGCCGGATTTCTGTATTGGCGATGATCTCGCGCTGATCGACGCCCCCATTCGCTCAAGGCGTGACATCAATCATTAGATGGATTGATCTGTCCTCCGTACTATTTCGCGATTAATATGACGCCTTTCGCCGGCAGCCATGTATTGACCGGCCGTCCCCTATGAGAACGACCGACCATGCCACACGAGACACCAAAATCACCGCATAGCGAGCAGCCGGCAGAGCATCATGCGGCGCCGCCGCATCGGCGGATCGTTCTAGATGACCGGCACCACGTGACAACGCACGGACTCAGGACTTACTTCTGGCATGACATCTATCACATCGCGCTGACCGCCAAGTGGCCGGTCTTCTTCGGTGTCGTCGCGTTGCTGTTCCTTGTGCTCAACCTGGGTTTCGCGCTGTTATTCCAGATGGGGCAGCACGCGATCGCGAATCAGGCGCCCGCCGGTTTGCTCGGCGCGTTCTTCTTCAGCGTCGAAACGCTCGCGACGGTGGGCTATGGCGACATGCATCCGGCGACGCTGTACGGTCATGCGATTGCGACGGGCGAGATCTTCGTGGGCATGTCGGGCATCGCGCTGACGACCGGCATGATCTTCGCGCGGTTCTCGCGGCCTCGCGCGCGCATTCTGTTCGCGAACAATGCTGTGGTTCGTCCTATCGATGGCCGTCTGACGCTGATGGTTCGCGCCGCGAATGCGCGGCAGAACGTCATTGTCGAGGCTAAGGCGCGGATGCGCGTGATACGTTCGGAGACTACCCCTGAAGGCTTTTTCTCGCGCAAGGTGCACGACCTGCCGCTCATCCGCGACCAGCATCCGGCATTTCTGCTGAGCTGGAGCCTGATGCATGTGATCGATGAAAACAGTCCGCTCCACGGAGAGACGCTCGAGTCGCTCGAAGCAAGCAACGCCGAATTGATGCTGATGGTGGAAGGTCTCGACGAAACCACCATGCAGCCCATGCAGGCGCGCCGCAGTTGGCCGCCTGAGTCAATTTTATATGGCCATCGATACGTCGATTTGCTCTCGGTGCAGAACGGCGAAACGCATATCGACTACGCGAAGTTCAACGAAGTCGTGCCGCTTTGAAGCGGCTCAGGCAAGCCGCGTAGCCGAGCGTCCGACGAACAGATAATGCAGCAAGGCGAGAAGCGGAAACACGCTGGCGACGCTCGCAATCAAGGTCCAGCCGCCGCGCTCGAACAACGTGCTCGCAACCGCCGATCCGCATGCACCGCCTATGAAAATGCTGGTCATATAAAGCGCATTCAAACGATTACGGCTTGCGGCATGAAGTCCATAAATCTCGCGCTGGCCGATCACCATGTTCATCTGCACGGCAAAGTCGAGCACGACTCCCGTCACCACGAGGCCGGCCACGCCCCACGCGGGATGGATGAGCAACGGCATGAACGACAATGCGGCGAGGATCAAGGCAATCAGGGTGCCGAGCCGGGAATGACCGGCATCGGCGAGCCGTCCTGCGAGTGGCGCCGACGTCGCGCCCATTGCACCGACCAGTGCAAACAGCGCGACGCCGTTCTGCGTCAGCCCGTGATGGCGGATCAGCTCGACGGGCACGGCGGTCCAGAACAAGCTGAACGTGGCGAACATCAGCCCTTGATACAACGCACGATGCCGGAGGACCGGCATGGTTGCGACGAGCGTGCCGAGCGAGCGGATCAGTTGCACATAGGTGGCCTTGTGATCGGGCTGGCGCGACGGAATG